>JBJOMQ010000114.1:0-7930 GCA_046052275.1 Actinomycetota bacterium
CCACAGTCCGCTGCACATCCGCTCGAAGCAGCCGTTCGAGCCGCACAGGCAGTCCGGCCCGTCGGGTCGGATGGTGACGTGGCCGATCTCGCCGGCGTAGGAGTCGGCGCCCCGCAGCAGACCATGTTCGGTGAGGATGCCGCCGCCGATACCGGTGGAGAGTGTCATGAAGAGCAGCGGCCGGTAGCCGCGTCCGGCGCCGTGCAGTCCCTCGCCGAGAGCGCCGACGTTGGCGTCGTTGTCCATCAGCACCGGCACGCCGAACTTCTCGTGTAGCCAGCCCGGCAGGTCGAAGTCCTTCCAGCCCCCGACGTGTGTCGACAGCACCACCTGCTGGGTGGGGAAGTGCACCGGCCCACCGAAGCCCACGCCAACTGACGTGAATCCGCTCCAGGCACTGGCCGACTCCTCGATGCGGGCGAGCATCCAGTCCCTGCCGCCGACGCGGTCGGTGGCCTGCGTGAGGTGCTCCACCATGCGACCGCCCTCGAAGAGGGCCATCGAGAAGTTCGTGCCGCCGATGTCGATCGCCAGATAGGTCATGTCAGAGCGCGACATTACCGGTGGAGTCAGCGGCCGGGTCTCGGGCAATCCGCCCGCCGGATCAGCGGTTCACGTGAACCGCAGGAGACATCGTCAAATCGCAGTAGCCCGCAGTTCTGCGCGGTCGTGCTGACGGCGATGCGCAAGCGGACGGGCATCCTGCGTCACGCCGGCCCGGCCCTGCAGTGAACAGAACGAAGGAACCTTGTCCTCGGCGATGGGGACGTCAGCCTCGGCGGGATGACGCGGGTGCTGAGTTATGGTGCGGCATGGTCCGCGTGCAGGCCGACGACCCCCAGCGCGCGACGTGGGCGGCATCGGGCCTGATCGCCGCAGGATGGTCTACCGCACTGACTACTGCCTCGATCGTTCTCATCTACCTCGAAGAGACGTACATCACGACGAATCCGGCCTACAGAGCGGTGATGGTCGTGGTCGTGACATCGTTCGTTGCATCACCATTCGCAGCGGGCGCAGTGCACAGATCTCGTCGAGTGCGACTACTCGTTGCGCTCCTCGGAACTGCCGGACTGCTGGTGAGCCTTGCCTACGGCTCATGGGCCTACAGCAGCATCGGCGGGGGTCCATGACGGGCGTCGAGAGGACTGCCCGTGTAGCGAACTCATCGTCACATCGTGCGACGACGAAGCCTCCCCGATCTACCCAGTGCCCTCGAAGGTGTCGTGTCGCTGCGACGGAATCAGCGTCGTGTGCCCGGGCTCGCCTCGCGCGCGCCCGCGATACGGCAGTCGGTTGCGGGCACTGCGGCGCGAGTTATCTCTTCTAACGTTGACTCAGTCCGTCGGTCTTGGGAAAGTCGAAATGCTGCAGCCGGAAGCCTTGCGCGATGGCGCAGGTGCAGGCGCACCGTTCTGTGATCGATTCTGCGAAGGGAGAGGAGCAAGGAATGCGTCGGAAGAGTGCAATGGCCAAACTGGCGGCGTCGATGGCGTCCATCGGCCTCCTGGCGGCGACCGGACCGATGACAGCCGATGCCGGCAAGGCGGTGCCGTTCGTCTACATCAGCAACTGTCAGATCAGCAAGAGCGGTGGAGTCGCCGGCAGTGGCAGCGTCACAGCGTCTGGTGGATGGTCGGGAATACGCGCTGGCGCGATCGTGAGCGTCGAGGTGGCCGTCTGGCAAGTGGCGAACGAGGGAGCTGGTCGACTGGCGTACTCGAGCAGTTCGTACATGACGATGAACGTCCAGAGTCGAACCGGTGGGTTCCTCGACGCAGCGGGTGCCACGCCCCACGCCTGGACAGGCTATGCGGGGTCGCTCCAAGCCGGCTTCGCGACTGCGCAGATCCGGATCAATCTCCCGCGCAGCGCCCAGAACGCATCCGACCTGTTGTCCTGCACAGTCGTGGAGTAGGGCTCCCAGCCGCTGTGGTGAGCGTGGCGTAGGTGCCGACCAGTGCGGCAACGTAAACGACCCCCGTGCGGGGGCCGTCAGCGCGCTCGAAGGGACTCGAACCCCTAACCTTTTGATCCGTAGTCAAATGCTCTATCCATTGAGCTACGAGCGCTTGCGAACGCCGAGTCTAGGGCTGGCGTAGCCCCTCGGCTACATGCCCCAGGGGCGGAAACTGCCCGACCGTTGATACACCCACAGGGCCACGGTGGTGTTGGTGCGAGGGTCGAACAGCTGTGATGCCGACGTGATGCCCCTCGGGATGAGCCACACGTCGTGCACCTCCCAGTAGATCTGGAACAGGCCGTAGCAGCACCAGTTGCGCGCATACGGGTTGAGGTTGCTCTCTCGGCGGGCGATGTAGAGGGCCGTGTCCTCGAGGTCGTCGGGCCAGATCTCGCGGATGATCGCCTCGATCTGGGCGGCGGTGTACGTGGGGCCGCTCGGCGGAGCCACCGTGGTGCTGGGCGGCCGGGTGGTGGTCGGCGCCTTGGTGGTCGGCGGGGCGTTGGTCGTCGGTGCACTGGCTCCCTGCGGCAGGCAGATCACTTCGCCGACGAGCAGCACTGACCGCGTCGTGGCGTCGTTGACGGCGAGCAGCGACGACAGGCTCACCGACACCTTGTCGGCGATGAGGCTCCACGAGTCGCCCGAGACGACGGTGTACTTCGAGCCGCACGTCACCTGTGCAGCGACCGCAGCGCTGGTCGGTGTCGACTTCGACGGACGGGTCAGCAGCGGAAGTGCGCTCATGTCGATGGTCGCCGACGGCGGCTGACCGGCGTCACCGGAGATCGGCTGAGCAGGCGCTGCCGATGCGGGAACGGATGCCGATGCCGTCGGGGCTGCGCTGGGTACCGGTTCGGCCTCGGCGTCGGTCGGCCGCATCGCCGACACGATCGGGGCCGCCAGCAGCACTGCGGCGGCAATGACAGCGACTCGCCTCGCGAACGGGCTCTGCAGTCCCGGTATCGACTCGATATGCCGGCGGGCGCCCAAGGCGCTGGGACGCTGGCGGACACCGGGTCGGGTGACGGGTCGGGTGACGGGTCGGGCAGGGCGACCAGCAATGGGGTGCCGCCGGGTGCCGCCGGTGGAGTCGGTGCGGGTGGCACGGATGGTCTGCACGGCACCGGTGAGTCGATCGAACGCAGTCGGGGTGCTGTCGACCCAGAAGTCGGGGTCCTCGGGGGCGCCGTAGTCGCCGTACTCGTCGCCCGCCGCCAGGTAGTGAGGGCCGGTGACGTCGTCGTAGCCGTCGTATTCGTCGAGGTCGTCGAAGAGGTCGTCGGGCGGGATCGGTCGGTCGGTCATGGCTGGCACCCCCTCCCGGAGGAGGGATTCGGGAAGTCTCGCCGCACTGTCATGAGAATGCAACAGACCGAACGGACCCCTTACGGGGCTTGGCGCACAGGGCGTCGGGGGCGGCCGGGGCGGGTCAGCCGACGGTGCCGTCGAGGACCTGGAACATCTTCAGGTCGCTGTAGAAGTCGAGCGCATAATCGCCGCCCTCGCGGCCGATGCCGCTGATCCCGCACCCGCCGAACGGGGCCGTCAGGTCGCGGACGAGGAAGCAATTCGTCCAGATGGTGCCAGCCCGCAGGGTGCGGCCCATGCGCTCCGCACGGGCTGCCGAGCCCGTGTAGACGATGGCGCTGAGCCCGTACTCGGTGCTGTTCGCAAGCCGGATGGCCTCGGCCTCGTCGCCGAAGGTCTGGAAGGTGAGTACGGGGCCAAAGATCTCGTGCTGCACGACCTCGCTGTCGTTGCTGGTCGGCTCGATGAGCGTGGGCTCGTACCAGAGGCCGTCGTCGCCGCCGAGGGCGCTTCGCTGTCCGCCGCGCAGCACGGTGTCGCCGGCGGCGCGGGAACGCTCGACGAATCCGGCCACTCGGGCGAGATGCTCGGGGTGGATCATCGGGCTGATGGTGGTGGCGGTGTCGCGCGAGTCGCCCAGTACGTGCTGGTCGGCATGGTGGTGGAACCGGGCCAGGAACTCGTCGCGGATCGAGGCCTCGACGAGCAGGCGAGTGCCGGCGAGGCACACTTGCCCTGAGTCGTCGTACTGGCCGGCCGCCTTCTTGGCGGCTGCATCGAGATCGGCATCGGCGAAGACGATGAACGGGCCCTTGCCGCCGAGTTCGGCGGTGAACGGCACGATGTTGCGCGCCGCCGCAGTGCCGATGTGGCGCGCCGTCTCGGGCGAGCCGGTGAAGCTGATGCGCTTCAGGCGCGGATCGGCAACGAGTGCTGCGCCGACCTCCTCGCCGATTCCCTGCACGACGTTGAACACGCCGGGCGGCATGCCCGCCTCGTGGCACAGGTCGGCGAGCAGGCTGCAGCTGAGCGGGCTCCACTCTGCGGGCTTCAGCACCACGGTGTTGCCAGCGGCGAGAGCTGGGGCGCACTTCCACGTGCTCAACATGAAGGGCGCATTCCACGGCGTGATCACCACGGTGGGGCCGGCGGGCATTCGCATCACCCGGTTGTTGGTGCCGTTGCTGCTCCAGACGCGTTCGTCGTACTGCTCGGCGAGATCGGCGTAGGCGCGGAAGTTGCGGGCACCGCGCGACAGCACGCGTAGCCGCAGGCTCTCCTCGAGCATCGCCATATCGAGGCACTCGACGGCAGCGAGCGACGGCACGTGCTCGTCGATGAGGTCTGCGACCCGGCGCATTACGTCGCCGCGTCCCTTTACGCCCAGTGCGGCCCACTCGGGGAATGCCGCCTCTGCTGCCGCCACTGCCTGAGCGGCGATGGCGGCATCGCCGCGCGACACGTCGGCCAGCTTCGTGCTCCAGTCGAGCGGAGATCGGTCCTCGAAGGTGGCGGGCGATGCAATGCGGCGACCGCCGATGTAGTGGTCGGTGCTCACCGGCACACCGCCCACGTCAACCCGGGTGCCGCCGGTGAAGGGCGAGTTGCCCATCACGACATCCCCGGCGGCAGCTTCGGCCGGATGCGGGGGAACGGCAGTTCGTCGCGCTCGGTGGCACGTGGCCGTCGCTGTCCGCGCAGCGGCCAGTCGCCGCCCATTGCCGTGCTCAGCACTTCCTCGGTCTCGGTGGGCTGGGCGCCGATCTCGTCGCTCACCGGCACCGGGCCGTCGACAATGTGGTTGGTGAGCGCACCGAGGCCCTCGACCTCGACGGTGACCGTGTCGCCCGGGTACACCGTGCGGCTGATCGCCGGGGTGCCCGACAGGATGATGTCGCCGGGCACCAGTGTGATGAGCCGGGCGATGTCGGCCACCAGATAGTGCATGTCCCAGGCCATCTCGTCGGTGCTGCCGTCCTGACGGACCTCGCCGTTCACCAGCGTGCGGATGCGCTTGCCGCGGAAGTCCCAGTCGGTGATCAGGCCGGGACCGATGGGGCACAGGGTGTCGGCACCCTTCACGCGCAGCATCGAGCCGCTGTCGGTGTCGCGGAAGTCGTGCAGGCCGTAGTCGTTGGCGACCGTGTAGCCGGCGATGTAATAGCCCGCCTCGGCATGGCTGACATTGCGGCAGGTGCGGCCGATGACGATGGCGACCTCGCCCTCGTAGTTCAGCCACTTGCAGTTGCTCGGCCGCACCACCGCTGCTCCATGGGCGTTGAGCGCAGTGATCGGCTTGTGGAAGTAGGTGGGAGCCGGCGGGAGTCCGACGCCGAACTCGAGCACACGCGAGACGTGGTTGAGGTGGCAGCAGATGATCTTCGTCGGCTCGACCGGTGGCAGGTGCACTGCCTCGCCGACCGGCACCGACCTGCCGTCCCGTGCGACTAGGCGGTCGCCGTCGCGCATGACGTGGGCGGGGAAGCCGTCGAGCAGGATCCTTCGGATGTCGGCCACCGCTACCCCCGGCACAAAGTCGTTTGGAGCCAAATTATAGTGAGCGCCCATGAGCGCGATGCACGGGTTCATCTTCCCCCGCACGGCGACCGGCGGTGCAAGCCTGCTGCCGCCGATGCCGTGGCACTACAGCGGCGACCTGTTGACGGTCGAGTACCGCACTGATCCGGCACGAGTCGCCGAACTGCTGCCCGCGCCGCTCACGCTCGTCCCAGACGACATGGACCCCGGGGCTGTGGCGATGATCTTCGCCGACTGGCAGAGCTGCGGCCCCGACTTCGACGAGCTCGACGATCCGGTGCGCGCCCAGTACAAGGAGGCGTTCATCGTGGTGCGCTGCATGTACAAGGGCACGGTCTACAGCCGCTGCGCGTACATCTGGGTCGACAAGGACTTCGCAATGGTGCGCGGGCACTTCCAGGGCTACCCGAAGAAGATGGGCAGCCTCTGGATGACGCGGCCAGTCAGCATCGGCAAGGCCGGCCCGCGCATCGCGCCGGGCGGCAGGCTCGCTGCCACGGTGTCGCATTACGAACGCCGTCTCGTCGACATGCGCGTCACGCTGCGCGGACCGAGCGACACCAACGGATTCGTCAACGGCCACGCAATGATCCACTCCCGGTACATGCCCCGCATCGAGAACGACGGCACCGACAGCTACCACGAACTCGTCACCATGCGCGGTGTCGACGTCGAGCTCGGGCAGGCATGGGCGGGTGACGCCGAGATCGAGCTGCATCCGAGTCCGGTCGAGGAGCACACGCGGCTCGAGGTGCGCGAGGTGATCGGCGGCTACTGGCGCAGCGTGGGCACCACCTTCGCCGGCGGCACGACGCTGGAGGTGCAGTGACATGAGCGCCGGTCCCACGATCACCGATGGCGGCAGGGGCGCAGCCCCCGATCTCGGACGTGACGACCTCGACATCGTCGACCCCGACTCGTATGTCGGCGGGTTCCCACATGCCACGTTCCAGCGGCTCCGCGACACCGATCCGGTGAGCTGGTGGGATGAGCACGACGGCGGGCACGGCTTCTGGGCGATCACCCGGTACGACGACCTGCTGTACGTCAGCCAGCACGTCGAGCTGTTCAGCAGCGCGCAGGGCATCACCCTGGAGGAGATCACCGGCGACGACTTCCACCTCCGGCGCAACATGCTCGAGTACGACCCGCCCGAGCACACCCGGTACCGCAGACTCGTCAGCAAGCCCTTCAGCCGTCGCGAGGTGTACGGCTACGAGCAGTCGATACGCGAGCTCGCCAGGTCGGTGGTGCTCGAGGCGCGCGACACCGGCGAGCGGTTCGACTACGTCGATCGCATCGCCAAGCAGTTGCCGATGCGGATGCTCGGACGGCTGCTCGGCGTTCCCGACTCCGACGGCGACTGGCTCGTGGAGAAGGGCGACGCGCTGCTCGGCAACTTCGACCCCGAGATGACCGACTATCCCCTCGGCCTCACCGATACCGAGAAGTTCAAGCACATCCCGTTCCGCTCGCCGGCGGCGCTCGACCTCTACAACTATGCCGAGGCGGCTGCCGAGCAGCGACGCGGCTGCCCGCACAGCGACGTGCTGGCGAAGCTGCTCGAGCCCACGATCGACGGCGAGTACCTCAGCGACCTCGAGTTCAAGAACTTCTTCGTGCTGATGGTGAGTGCCGGCAACGACACCACGCGGTACACGATGACCGGTGGCCTGAAGGCGCTCGCCGAGCACCCCGAGCAGTTCGAGCGCCTCCGCCAGGCCTGCATCGACGGCGACTCGCAGTTCGTCGAGCGTGCCGTCGAGGAGGTGCTGCGCTGGGCCACCGTCACGATGCACTTCCGCCGCACCGCCACGCAGGACGTCGAGCTCGGTGGCCGAACCATCAGGCGCGGCGACAAGGTGGTTATCTGGTTCAGCTCCGCCGACTACGACCACCGCCAGTTCCCCGACCCGTACAAGTTCGACATCACGCGCTCGCCGAACGATCAGGTGGCCTTCAATCTCCGAAGCCCGCACCTGTGCCTCGGTGCCCAGTTGGCGCGCATGGAGCTGAAGTTGCTGTTCGAGGAGATGCTGCCGCGGATGAAGTCGGTGAGCATCGACGGTCCCATCGAACGACTGCGCTCGAACTTCATCTGCGGCATCAAGCGGCTGC
>JBJOMQ010000115.1:0-7842 GCA_046052275.1 Actinomycetota bacterium
GCCGCGGCTGCCTCTGACACGGTCGACACCGAAATCGAGCAGCCAAGGACGCCGGCAGCCAGCACGGCCGCCACTGGCCGACGACGTAGGGTCCGGATCTGCCGCATGCGGCGAGAGTATCGGCACGCTGCGAGTGCATCTTGATGGCGATAACCGGTGTGACGACGCGGCCGGGACTCGTGCCGACGTTCGGCGATGAAGCGTCGTCGCGCCTCGCCATTCGCGCCGCATCCTCACTACTCTTCTGCAATTCCAGGCCATTCGCCAGCGGCGTCGGCCATCACAGATAGGTGCACCAATGGGCGAGCCGGTCAGCGACTGGGCAACCGACTACGACGTCCTCGACCCGGGATACGTCGCCAACCCATTCCCGGTCTGGGACGACCTCCGAGGTCGGTGCCCGGTGGCCCACACCCCTCGCTGGGGTGGCAGCTGGATGCCCACCACCTACGAGCACGTCACGGCCATCGCCCACGACATCGAGCACTTCAGCTCGCGGCGGGTTGCCGTGATTCCCCCGCAGATCGATCCGGTCACCGGAGCCGCCCAGCAGGATCTGCTGCCCGGCGGCCTGCCGCCGATCTCAGCCGACCCGCCGCTGCACACGTGGACTCGGCGGCTGCTGCTGCCGTGGTTCTCGCCCGCGAGGGTTGCCGAGTACGAGCCGTACACCCGCGAACTGTGCCAGCGACTCGTCGCCGGCTTCGCTGACGCCGGACACGCCGACGCAGCGGCCGACTATGCGCAGCAGATTCCCGTCCGCGTAATCGGCCTGGTCCTTGGCGTGCCCGACGAGATGAGCGACACGTTCACGGGATGGGTGCGCGACATCCTCGAGTTTGCCCACGACCCCAACCGGCGAATCCCTGCGGTGCAGGCGCTCGTGGCGTATTTCAACGGCGAGATCAGCGCGCGCCGCCACGGCGACGGCGACGACCTCATCTCCACGCTGCTGCGCACCGAGGTCGAGGGCCAGCCCGTGGCCGACATGCACATCCTCGGCACGGTGGCGCTCACCCTGATCGCCGGAGTCGACACCACGTGGTCGGCAATCGGGTCGGCGCTCTGGCATCTTGCAACGCACGATGACGACCGTCGGCGCCTCATTGCCGAACCGTCGCTCATGCCCACAGCCATCGAGGAACTGCTGCGCGCCTACTCCCCTGTCACCATGGCGCGCATCGTGGACAGTGACATCGACTATGCCGGCTGCCCGATGAAGGAGGGCGACAAGGTGCTGATGAACTTCCCTGCCGCCAACCGCGATCCTGCCCAGTTCGCCGACCCCGACCGAGTGATCCTCGACCGCGAGGCGAACCGGCATGTGGCGTTCGGATCGGGCATCCACCGCTGTGCGGGCTCGAATCTTGCGAGGATGGAGCTGCGCGTCGCGATCCAGGAGTTCCTTGCTCGGATTCCCGACTTCTCGCTCGATCCCTCGGGCGAGGTCACGTGGGCGGGTGGCCAGGTGCGCGGGCCGCGCACACTGCCGGTCGTGTTCTGACCTCGGACGCCGGGCACTCAGTCCACAGCGGCGGCTGGCCTGCCGGGTGTCAGCGCAGCAGCAGATCCGACGAAGACGAACCCCGTGGCAATTGCCGCGTATGCGCCCACCAGCAGCACGAACGGGGTCACCGTGCCGTCGAACGCGGCGTTCGCAGCGTTGGCGAGCATCGAGCCACCCGCCGTCGACACCGTGGTGACGACGGCAGAACCGGTTCCGGCCACATGGGCGAGAGGGATGAGCGCCGCCGTATTGCAGTTGGTGATCAGGCCCTGCACGGTGCCCAGCACCACCGCCAGCAGCACGAGGAACAACAGCAGGTGCGGACGTCCGCCGGTGGCCAGCGTGACGACGGCGAAGACGGCCGCCGCTGCCGACGACAGGAGTGCTAGCCGGCGGAGCAGCGACATCAGGCCGATGTGCTGCACGAGACGCGCATTGTTCAGCGAGCTGAGGGCGAAGATGACACCGATCACCCCGAAGATCACCGGGAACCACGCCCCGCGGTCGTACACGTCGTCGATGATCACTTCGAGTCCGGCGATGAACACGAACAGCACGCCGAGCAGGAACGTGCTGGCAAGCGTGAATGCCATCGCGGCCCGGCTGCGCAGCACCTGCTGCGCCGAGTCGCCCACGGCTCGCCATGTCATCGGGCGTCGGCGCTCGGGAGCGTGCGTCTCGGGCAGGCGACGCGCCCACAGCATCAGCGCCAGCACCACGCCGGCCGGCACCCAGAAGACGACCCTCCAGTCGGTGAGCCGAATGAGCACCGCGCTCGTGCTCGGCGCCACCACCGGCACGATCAGGAAGACCGCCATGATCATCGACATCGCCCGCGCCATGCCGTCGCCGTCGTATCGATCTCGGATCATCGCGACGCACAGCGTCCGCGTCGCCGCACTGCCGAGCCCCCACACGAACCTGATGAGCACCAGCACGCCCCACGTGGTGGCGAACGACGCGGCAACGGCGCACACCGCGTAGAGAACCAGCCCTGCGAACAGCGGTGGGCGGCGGCCGAAGCGATCGGACAGCGGCCCGTACAGCCACGGGCCGACGGACATCCCGAGGAAGAATGCCGTGATGAGCCAGCCGACCTTGGTCGAGTCGGCGGCCATCCCGAACTCGGCGCGCATGTCGGGGAAGGCGGGCAGGGCGAAGTCGATCGCCAGCGCGGTGCTGGCCATCAGCGCCGTCACCAGGCCGAGGAATTCGCGCCCTTCGGCCTGACGACGCTGTGCTGCACCCACCGTGGCAGCGTACGCACACCCGTTCTGTCGGCAACGGTCTGCGATTGCGGGGCCAACATCTGCATCCGATCAGCGAGGCATCTGCCCATTGTCAGGGCGACGAACCGACTGATACGTTGCCGGATGTAACTGAGAGTGGCGTTGACACCACGGACGCAAGAGTTTGGTCGCCGAGTCCGTGACGAGCCAATGGCGAAACCGACTCTTGTTCAACGGCACGACATCCGTGCCAGTCAGGTGAGGGAGACACCATGAACAGGGGACAGCGCGTTCGCAGGCTCGGCATTGCCCTGCCGGCCATCATCATCGTCGGTCTCGTCGGCACCCAGTTGACGCAGGCCAAGCTCAGCACGGCCAACTACGAGATGGCCGACGGAGATCTCGTCGGCACCGACGACTGGGAGGGCCTCGGCGCCAAGGACGGGGTCGCCTATCCCACGTGCGGAGCCGGTACGAAGATCCTCTGCGCCGTCGACCGGCCATCGGGCCGCAACGACAACTCCTTCGGCAACGGCACGAAGGAGGACACGGTGGTGCCCAGCATCACCACCGGCTCGATCCCCAACAACAAGAGCGACCTGATCCGCGCCTACATGTCGGGCGAGGTCGGCAGCAACGGCGACAACTATCTCTACCTTGCGTGGGAGCGGGTGCAGGATCCGTCGGGCTCCACCAATATGGACTTCGAGCTCAACCAGAGCCGCGACCTCAGCACGAACGGGGTCACTCCGGAGCGCACGGCGGGCGACATCCTCGTCAGCTACGACCTCGCCAACGGCGGTACGGTGCCGGTGCTCGGCTACCGCGAGTGGGTGACCAGCGGATCGAGCGCTGCCGCCGACTGTGAGGCAGCATCGGCGTACCCGTGCTGGAGCAAGGTCGTGCCGCTCGGCAGCGGACAGCGCGAGGGCAGCATCAACACCGCATCGGTTGTCGACCCAATCCGGATCGGATCGCAGACGACCCCGCGCACGCTCGGCGTCCGCACGTTCGGCGAGGCGGCGCTCAACCTCACGGCAGCGAACATCCTCCCCGAAGACGGCTGCATCACCTTCGGCTCGGTCTTCCTCAAGAGCCGCTCATCCGACAGCTTCAGCGCCGCCGTGAAGGACTTCATCGCCCCTACCGGCGTCGAGATCACCAACTGCGGCAAGGTGAACATCTCCAAGACTGATGATGCTGGCGACCCGCTGGCCGACATCGACTTCCAGGTGTGGTCGATGAGCGACGCCGAGGGCTTCGACCCCGACGTCGATGAGCCGCTTGCCGATGCAAGCTGCACCACGGCTGCTGACGGCACCTGCACCCTCTACAACGTGCCCTTCGGCACCTACTGGCTCGTCGAAGATGCTGCGTCGACACCCGATGCGTACGAGACGGCCGAGCCGCAGTCGATCACCGTCGACCAGGGCAACGATGCCGGCATCGACGTCGACGTGGTGAACCCGCGTAAGCCGGGCAGCGTCACCGTGGTGAAGGTCGACGATGCCTCGACACCCAACCCGGTCGACGGAGCCACGTTCGAGCTGTACACGGCGACCAGCGAGGCCGAGTTCGTCGAGGCCGACGAGGAGGCCACCGGCCTGTTCTGCACCACGGCGTCCGACGCAGATGCCGGCACCGCCGGCGAGTGCCTGATCGAAGAGGTCGAGTGGGGCACCTACTGGCTCGTCGAGACCGACGTGCCCGACGGATACCACGGTGCCGATCCGGTGCTGGTCACCATCAGTGCCGACGATCGCGACATCACCACTGACCCGATCGTCAACCCGGCGCTGTTCTCGACGGTGACCTTCGTGTGCGACAACGCCGGCCATCTCGTGGCGGGCGGCATCGACTACGACGTGGCCGGAGAGACCACGAGTGGCACGACAGCCACGCTCATCGGCGACGACGAAGAGTCGCAGTCGATCATCGAGGCGGCGATCTGCGGCACCACGTCTGGCGCCGTGACGTCAGAGCGCGGCACCCTGACTGCCGATATCTCCATCCCGTAGTCGACACGACCAGTCGCCTGCTCGGCGCCTTACCGGCGCAGCAGTGCAGCGGCCACAGCCCCGGATGGCAGTGCCGTCGGGGCAACGGCGTACGCCTCGGCGCCCGACGTGACGGCATTCGTGAGCGCGCGGCTGAGCATCGACCGAGTGGCATCAAGCCTGCCTTGGGCGCGGGGCACGGTGGCCGTCGCATCGCTGACGAGCAGCGCCGACACTGCGCCCTGCAGGGCTGCATCGGCGATCTCGTCGATGTCGAGGGCCACCCTGCCGGTGCCTGCCAGCTCGCAGGCACGGGCCGCCACCGCGACTGCGGCGTCGAACTGCCGGTGCACGGCCGGCCAGGTGAGTGCGTGCACCTCGCGGTTGTCCAGCGAGTCGGGGTTGCCGTGGGCCTCGCACGCCAGCCGCGGCTCGTAGTGAAGTTCCCCGAGGACGATTGCCACTTCGTACTCGACACCCAGCACGACAAGTGGCGTTGCAGTTCCCGCGAGCACGGGCCCGATAGCGGCGTCGACGAGTTGCGCGAATGCGCGGAGATCGTCCTTGTGGCGCTGATTGCCGCCACCCGACGCATGCATCTCGCCGCTGCCGTGGCGGGAAAAGGTCGTCTCGCGCTTCACGTACCACAGCGCATCGTCGATCGTGCGCGGCATTCCGGGCACCTCGATGCTGGAGATTGCGTAGCGGTCTGCCCGGAAGAGGCGCACTCGATGCGGTGAGAACGCGAGCACGTGATACGTCGGGGCATCATCGAGAAAGGGCAGCAGGCCGAGGGCGTCGGGCACGTCGCCCACCGACACTGCCGGCCCCACGACGTCGCCGAGGCCGACGGCTGCCATGTGGCCGGGAGCGAGGAACCAGGCCTCGGTCGAACCGGCGCCGGGATCGACGGAGCTCGGGGCCTCGACCGGGGCCAGCATCGAGATGGCATCGGCGCGGCGCAGGCCGTGGTCGTGGATGAGCGAGTGCTCTGCCCACCCACGTGCCGCCTTCAGTTCGAGCCGGTCGAGGTGGCGACGAGTCGGGTCGACTGGGATGAAGAGGCTGACGACCGGCTGCGTCGACCATGCAGCGAGCTCGGCGAGCAGGCTCGGCGACGGGTGGGAGCGAAGTTGCATCATCACATGGCACCACGCGGAGCCAGTGACGCGCAGGTGCCATACGACAGGCTGCCGCCAGATGCTCGACACCCCGAGCCCGACTAATGTCCGGAGAATGACTCGGCGGACGTCATCCAACGGTCCAGACCCCTCCCGCGATCCGGACCCGTTCGACAAGAACGTCGGCGCAGCCGATCGACTGCTCGAGGCAGTGACACGACTGCTGGTCGAGCGCGGCTCGACGCTCGTCGCCGGGGCGCTGAAGCCCGAGGATGTCACCGCCCGTGCCGGGAAGTCGAGAGCGAGCTACTACCGCACTGAGGGCTTCCCCGGCGCCGACCTCGCAACCAGCGACGAGAGCAGGCTGACCGTGCTGGAGGCAGCACTCAGGCGGGCGCTCCAGCAGTCGGCTGAGGGCACCGACGAGCTCGAGCAGGCGATCGACGACTTCATCGGCACCGGCTGGCGAAGTGTCACCCCTGCCGAGTTCCTCGTCAGTGCGGCTGCCGACAACTTCGACATCACCGGTGGCAGGGAATTGATCGAGCAGCTGTTCGCTGCCGCACTTGGTGCCAGCAGCGACACCATCGCCGCCGACCTTCGCGACTACTACGCGCACGTCACCAAGGTCTACGCCAACGAGTACGGCCGGCTGCTGGCATTCCTCGGCTACCGCGTGCGGCCGCCGTTCACCACCGAGCACATGGCGATCGGTCTCATGGCACTCGCCGAGGGACTCGCCATGCGGGCCATCGCCGATCCGTCGCTCGACCGAGCGGTGTATGCCCAGTTCATCGCCACCTTCGCCACGGGACTCGTCGTGGCTCCCGGCGAGACCACCGATCCACTCGAGCCGCTCCGCCAGATGCTGCCCGAGGGCGGCACGCCGCCTCGTCGCAGCGAGATCATCGCAGCACTGCTCCGAATGTTCGCCCTCGACCGCGAGTCGCTGCCCACACTCGACGAGCTGGCTCACCGAGCCGGCTGCTCGAGTGCGGCGATCACCACCTCCTTCGGCAGCGTCACCGGTGTCGCCCGTGCCGCATGGGACGAGTGGGTGCCCGAGTTCGCAGATGCCGTCAGCCGCGACCGAATGGCCCTACGTGAGTCCGATTCCATGACGATGCTGTACCGCTGCGCAACGCTCGTCGCCACCAGGGCGGCCGAGCACCGAGCCATGACCAGGGCGCTCCTGATGTCTGACTTCAGCAGCGTCGAGCCACGCTTCGACCGTGCCGATCCGATCGTCGGCCTCTTCGAGTCGCTCCTCGGGGAGGCCATCGGCGCCGGTGAGTTCTCGATTCCCGCCGTCACCGATGCGCTCGAGGAAATCGGCGGGACTCGCCTGTTCGCAGTGGCGCTGCGCTCGATGCTGCTGCAGGTCGTGGCGACGACACCAGTGCCACCAGGAGCATCACCGGCCGATCACGGCCGCTGGTGCACCGACTATGTGTGGTCACTGATGATCCCCGCTCGACGAGCATCACACTTGTCTGACATGTGACCTTCGTCCGGCGACGAGCGACACATGTCCACTCGGCGGCCACATGTGTGTGCCAGTCTCACGTCTGAGGCAACTGGCGAAGCAGTGTGCCGCCAGGGGGGGGGGATCGACATGCACGTCTCGAGACAGTCACCTGATCAGCGTCATGGCGGGTTCCCCAGCGACGGCGATCCAGACTCGAACACCGCCACGATCGGGCCGCTGATCGCTGCCCTCTCCGACCCGACTTCACCCGATGTGCTCATCTGCCGGACAGCGCACGCACTCGCGCCGCTCGGCGCCGTCGGCGGGGCGCTCATCGTCGTCGACGACACCGGCCAGCCGATCACGATGTCGACCTCCGGCATCAGCTCTACGGTTGCGCCCCGTCTCGGTGCAGCAGTCGTCGACGGCGGCTTCCCCGCGATGGCCGCGCTGAGCCACGATGCCCCGTTCTGGCTCGGCTCGAGGGAGCAGGTGGCACGACGATTTCCGGTGTTCTCCG
>JBJOMQ010000116.1:0-7829 GCA_046052275.1 Actinomycetota bacterium
ATTCATAGGTCAACGTCGATGGATTCTGATCGCAAATCGCGTCGATGGCTTGTTTGGCGAGCGAGAGCGCGTGACGGATGTCGGGCTCGACCGCTTCAGGCACAAGCGTCGACCAGCGGACATGGAAATCGGGAGAGAGGAATGGATGCATGAGAGAAGGATTAATCTGATGATTTGGAATTTTCGGCAGGCGCCACATAGCCCGGCAGCGGCCTCACGAGATTGTTCTGCAGCGGACGGAATCCCAATTCGAACGTCACCGGATCTCCCACCGCGACCAACTGGAGGGCGTGATGCGCGACTGGTGCGCAGCGCGGTCGCGCGACGAGGTGATGGCTGCCTTCACGGCAGCAGATGCAGCCATCGGACCGGTGATGACAATGGCCGACATCGCCGCCGACCCGCACTTCGCAGCGCGTCAGTCAATAGTCGACCTCGAGGGCACGCCGATGCAGGGACTGCTCGCCAGGCTCAGCGCCACCCCTGGAGTCCTGCGGTGGCGGGGCAGACCACTCGACGCCGACGGCAATGCGCTCCGCACGCGCGGGTGGGCGGCGTTCGACGATCCGAGCGGCTGACTACGCCTGCAGGCCGATGGGGCACGACACGCCGGTGCCGCCAAGCCCGCAGTAACCGTCGGGGTTCTTCCCGAGGTACTGCTGGTGATACGGCTCGGCGTACCAGAAGTGGTCGAGTGGCTTCACCTCGGTGGTGATCGGCCCATATCCGGCAGCGGCAAGACGCTCGCCGAATACCACCATGCTCCGCTCGACGAGCGGCACCTGCGATGGATCCGTGGTGAGGACGACACTTCGATACTGCGTGCCGACGTCGTTGCCCTGCCGCATTCCCTGCGTCGGGTCGTGGCTCTCCCAGAACACCTGCAGCAGTCGCTCGTAGGAGATCGCGGCAGGGTCGAACGCCACGAGCACCACCTCTGCATGGCCGGTGAGGCCGCTGCATGCCTCTTCGTAGGTGGCATTGGGCGTATAGCCGCCTGCGTAGCCAACGGCGGTGGAGTAGACGCCGTCGAGTTGCCAGAACTTTCGCTCGGCTCCCCAGAAGCAGCCCATCCCGAACACCGCCACCGCCACACCGTCGGGCCACGGGCCCTCGAGCGGGGTGCCGAGCACGAAGTGGGCGGCGGGCACGGGCATCTGCTGGTCGGTGCGACCCGGCAGCGCCTGATCGGGACTCACCATCTCGGTCTTCTTGCGGAACAGCATGGTCGCAGCCTACGAAGTCCGTGCCGCACATGTCGCCGCGTGCGCTGCGAATGGGTGGCGCTGTGCCATGCCATATCGTGCACTGCGATGCAGATCGTCGACTTCGAGGCACGCCACGTCGCATCGGCGCTGGCACTCAACAACGCCAACGTGCCCGAACTGAACGAACTCGATGGGCCTGAGGTGGCCCGCCTCGCCTCGCTTGCCGAGGAGGCGCTCGTCGCCGAGGTCGACGGCGAGTTCGCTGGATTCTGCTGGGCGATCGGCCCGGGCAAGCCGTACGGCAGCCTCAACTACGGGTGGTTCAGTCGCACCTACGAGCAGTTCGTCTATCTCGACCGCATCGCCGTGCGGCCCGAGTTCCGACGGCTCGGCATCGGCCGCGCCTTCTACGAGGTGCTCATCGAGCGACTCCGCTCGTCGTGGCCGCTGCTCACCTGCGAGGTGAACGTGCGGCCACGCAACGAGACCTCGCTGCAGTTCCACCATGCCATCGGATTCCGCGAGGTGGGCCAGCAGGACACCGACGGCGGCAAGAAGACCGTCAGCCTGCTTGCTTTGCCGCTCGACGCGCCGCGCTGACTGCACCAGCGACACCGGCGACACCGGCGACGGCAGCGATAGCGGCGATAGCGGCGTGCCGCGCACGGCGTACGCTCTGCGCATGCGCCTTGCCGCCATCCAGCACGACATCGCATGGAAGGACCGCGACGCCAACTTCGCTCGCCTCGCTCCGCAGATCGCTGCAGCGGCCGCAGGTGGTGCCCGGCTCGTGCTGCTCACCGAGACCTTCTCGACCGGCTTCGTGATGGACGACCCCGATCTGGGCGAGCCCGAGGGAGGCCCGTCGTCGACCTACCTCGCCGAGCAGGCGAGCCGGCACGGCATCTGGGTGTGCGGCACGTGTCCCGAGATTCCTGCCGGCAGCGACCCCGCCGACCGTCGTCCGGCGAACACGTTCGTACTGGCCGGACCCAACGGCGAGGCACATCGCTACCGCAAGATCCACCCGTTCACCTACGGGGGCGAGGACCGCTTCTTCCGACCGGGCACCGAGTTGGTGCAGGTGACCATCGACGGCGTTCGCATTGCGCCGTTCGTCTGCTACGACCTGCGGTTCGCCGACGAGTTCTGGCAACTGGCGACCACCACCGACCTGTATCTCGTGCCAGCCAACTGGCCCGCCGTGCGACGGGCGCACTGGATGGCGCTGCTGCAGGCTCGGGCGATCGAGAACCAGGCATACGTCGTCGGGTGCAACCGAGTTGGCGAGGGCGGCGGCCTGTCGTACGTCGGCGACAGCCGCATCATCGACCCGCTTGGTGAACTGCTGGCGACGGGATCGCAGGGCGAGACGATCCTCTTCGCCGACATCGAGCCGTCGACGGTGGCGGCCGTGCGCGACAGGTTCCGCTTCCTCCCCGATCGCCGCTGACCTCGTCGGCGCAGCGCTACGCGAGTCGCTGGAGGCGGTCGACAGCGTCGTCGATCACGTCGAGCCGCTTGCAGAACGCGAAGCGCACCAGATGGCGGCCCTCATGGCGGTTCATGTACAGCACCTCGGCCGGGATCGCCACCACGCCGCACGCAGTCGGCAGTTGGCGGCAGAACGCCATGCCATCCCCATCGGGGCGCAGCGGCCGGATGTCGACGGTGGCGAAGTAGGTGCCCGAGGTGGGATGCACGGCGAAGCCGGCGGCAGCAAGCCCCGGCAGTAGGCGATCGCGCTTGGCCTGCAGGTCGGCGGAGAGCGCTGCGAAGAACGAGTCGGGCAGACGGAGGCCGACTGCGATCGCCGGCTGGAAGGGCCCGGCGTTCACATAGGTGAGGAACTGCTTGGCCGTGCGCACTGCCGCCGTGAGCGGTGCCGGTGCCGTGAGCCACCCCACCTTCCACCCGGTGGTGTTGAAGGTCTTCCCGCCGCTCGAGATCACCACGGTGCGCTCGCGCATGCCGTCGAGCGATGCCGGCGAGATGTGCTTGAGCCCGTCGAAGACGAGGTGTTCGTACACCTCGTCGGTGACGAGGGTGACGTCGAACTCGCGCACCAGCCCGCAGATGAGCTCGAGTTCGTCGCGGGTGAAGACCCGGCCCGTCGGATTGTGCGGCGTGTTCAGCAGCATCAGCTTGGTCTTGGCGCTGAATGCGGCCCTCAGCTCATCGGGATCGATGCCGTAGTCGGGTGGCCTGATCGTGACGGGCTTGGCAATTGCCCCGGCCATGGCGATGCACGGCGCGTAACTGTCGAACATCGGCTCGAGCACCACGACCTCGTCGCCGGTGTCGAGCAGCGCCAGCAGCGTGGCCGCAAGCGCCTCGGTGGCGCCGGCCGTGACCAGCACCTCGGTGTCGGCGTCGTACTGCAGCCCGTAGAACCGCTGCTGGTGCGCAGCGATGGCCTCGCGCAGCACGGCCATGCCAGGACCCGGCGGGTACTGGTTGAGCCCGCCGTTGATGGCATCGATGGCCGCATCGAGCACCTCGCGGGGCCCATCGGTATCGGGGAAGCCCTGGCCGAGGTTCACACTGCCCGTCTGCACCGCCAGCGCCGACATCTCGGCGAAGATCGTCGTGCCGAAGCCCTGCAGCTTGGCGGTGAGATGCGGTGCCCTGGTCGGCATGGCAGCGACGCTAGTTCAGCGGGCCCAGCCACGACCGAAGGCGTTCGGCAGCAGCGTGCCGAGCGTGTGCTCGGCGCGGATGCCGCCGAGATCGCACGACCACACTGGCACGTCACGACCGGCGAACTCGACGAGCTTCTGCCGGCAGCCGCCGCAGCACGTGATCACCTCGGCGCCGCCGGCGAGTACCAGCACCGCGACAATCTCGCGTTCGCCAGCGGTGACCATCGCCGCAATCGCGCTCGCCTCTGCGCACCAGCCCTGCGGATACGCCGCGTTCTCCACATTGCAGCCGGCGTACACGCGGCCACTCGACGACCTGACGGCAGCCCCGACAGGGAAGTTGCTGTACGGCGCATGTGCGTTGCCGTACGCCCGCAGTGCGGCGTCGAACAGTTCGCGCTGGTCGGCGTTCACCCGTCCGAGCCTACGGGTCCTACTGCAACGAGCCAGCGGCTGTCGTCCCACTGCGTGGCCTCGATTCGCCAGCCATCGACCGAGATCGAGCCATTCGACTGCAGGAGGTCGGTGAACGGTGGCATGCCACTGGCCGTGATCGGCTGGATGACAGTGAGCAGGGAGCGATCCTCGAGATCACGGGTGACCCGGTGCACGGCGATGCCAGCGCTCGGCAAGTGGGCGTTGTAGCCCGACGGCACCAGCACCTCGACGGTGAGGAACGTGAGCTCGTCGATGGGCAGCACCAACAGCCGCGTGCCGATCGCTGCCGACTCGAGATCCTCGAGCCATTCGGTCGACGGCGACAGCGTGAATGATGCCTGGCCCTCGACGACCGTCACCTCGACGTCGCGCAGCCATCCGGCGACGAGACGCTGCACACCGATGGTGTCGGGTGCGTGGCGCACGTCGGGATCGACCGCCCGCGGCGACGCACTGTCACTCATCACGTCGAGCGCGCTGAGATATGCGCCCGAGTGGAAGTCGACACCGCTGTGCTGCCAGCCGAGGGTGTGGCCGAGTTCGTGCTCGACGAGATCGAGCGGCGGCCGGTTGCCCCAGGTGTCGGTGAAGTCGGCCGCCCCCACGTACGCATAGCGGCGGGACTCGCTCGCGGGGCAATCGGTGACAGATGTATCGGCACATCCGCGACCGCGGTTCGCGAATCCGCCGGGAGCCTGCTCGGCGTGCTGTGCGTCGGCGACAGCGAGGACGACCGTTGCCGATGGTGACGACCGCTCGAAGGCCTTCTCGACACACGAGACGTAGTCGTCGTTGGGGCCGAGCACTACCTCGCCACCACCGACGAACTCCTGCGCATAGAGACGGTGCGAGATCGCGGCGAAGTATGGCGCCACGCCGGCGTTGAACTGCTGTGCCAGCTGGTCGACATCGAGGTCAACACGCAGCGGGAGGCTCGCGTAGAGCTCGGATCTCGAGTCGGACGGCACGCGGCACGCCCACACCTCGATGACATCCCGGCCGATGCGCGGCCGCTCGAGGCCGCCGATCAGCGACTCGGCGATCGGAGCATCGTCGCCGGGGAGCCGCAGCACCCCGAACGCCACGAGCGCAGCAAGTGCTGCCACCACCGGAAGCCGGATGACCAGCCGGACCACAGATGGCAGCCAGCGCAGTGATGGCTCCTCCGGCTGAACCTGGGCGGTACTCGGCAGCGGCTGGTCGTGCCCGGTGTCCGATCCGCCGTCCATCAGCAGAACGCTACGGCGTTGGGCCGCGGCCACGCGTCGCACCAGCAGCGACACTCCACGGCCAGCGCACAGCGCCCCACCGTGCCATCATCTGCCGATGCGCGTCTCGCCCGCCCGTCGGCTGCTGCTCGGCAATCCGGTGTCCCGCACCGTGCTGTCGGCGTGGGGTTGGCTCACCATCGTCTTGCTCGTCATCGTCTGGACGTTCCTCGTCTTCATCACGTGGATTGTCACCGCCCCGTTCGACCGCGGCCGGTACTGGCCCGGTTGGGTGTTCCGCAAGATCTGTGTCGTCCACAACTGGATCAACCCGCTCTGGCGCTTCCACACCAGCGGCGTGAAGGTGAACGATCCACGCCACCCGTACGTGGTCGTCTGCAACCACGAGAGCTTCGTCGACATGCTGCTCATCTCGCACCTGCCGTGGGAGATGAAGTGGATGTCGAAGGACATGCTCTTCAAGATCCCGTTCCTCGGGTGGATGATGCGGATGTCGGGTGACATCTACCTGGTGCGCGGCAGCAAGGCCAGCATCGTGAAGGCGGTCGACGACTCGCACGACCGGCTGCGCAAGCGCGTGAGCGTGATGATGTTCCCCGAAGGCACGCGCAGCAGCGACGGGGGACTCGGGCCGTTCAAGGATGGCGCCTTCCGAATCGCCATCGATGCGCAGGTGCCGATCCTCCCACTGGTGCTCAGCGGCACCCGCGAGGCCCTCAACAAGGGCGACTGGCGGATGAACGTGACATCGGCAGAGGTGCGCGTACTCGAGCCGATTCCCACCACAGGACTCACCTCCGCCGACGTCGCCAGCCTGCGCGACCGCACCCGGCAGCTCATTGCCGACGAACTGGCGAAGATGCGAGGCTGACGGCGTGCCCCGGCTCTTCGCCAGCGACGACAACGACGACCTCGTGCGGGCCGAGCGCGACGTGCGGGCAGCGTTCACCGGCGTCGACCTCGACCTGCGGGCACTCTCGACGGTCAGCAACATCTTCAGGGCTGCCACTGCTGTGCGCAATCACATGGAGAATGTGGTGCTCGCCCAGCACGACCTCTCGTGGAGCGCCTTCACGACGCTCTTCGTGCTGCGCGTCTGGGGCGAGACCGACGCGCGGTCACTGGCCGCCGAGGCGGGGATCACAGCAGCGACGCTCACCGGCGTGATGAAGACCCTCGAATCGCGCGGCCTGCTGCGCCGGCGGGCCGACAGCACCGACGGCCGGCGGGTGATCGTGTCGCTCACGCCGGCCGGCAGGCGTGCGGTGAACGACATCATGCCGTCGTTCAACCGCCACGAGGGGCTCGTCACGCAGGCACTCACCGACGACGAGAACGACGAACTGGCGCGCGGATTGCGCGTCATCCTGCGCACCGTCGACGCCCTCGACCTCTGACGCACGCCGTCAACTAGGCGGGCCCTGCTGGCCGCGCTGCGTCAGCGCGACGCCGACCAGGCCGATGCCTCAGCCACCAGCCACGCGAACGCTGGGTCGACCCGGTCGCTGAGCATCTCCGGGTGCCACTGCACGGCGAACACCTCGGGGCGGCCATCCACCTCGAAGGCCTCCACCACACCGTCATGCGATGTGCCGGTGACCACGATGCCGCGGCCGGGCGTGCCGACCGCCTGGTGGTGCAGGCTGTTGGTGGTGGTCTCGGTGCCGTACAGCGCCTCGGCGCGGCTGCCCGGCGACACGCGCACCGTGTGGCAGCGCTCGATGCGGGGAAGGTCCCAGCGTGCGTGCACTGATGCCTCATCGAGGTGCTGGATCAGCGTTCCGCCGAGGGCGATGTTCAGCAGCTGGGCACCGCGGCACACGCACAGCATCGGCAGTCGAACTTCGAGCGCAGCGGCGATGAGCGCGAGCTCCCAGTCGTCTCGCTCTCGCTCGACGGGGCCCAGTTCAGGATGCGGATCGTGCCCGTACAGCGATGGATCCGGATCGGCGCCGCCGGTCATCACCAGGCCGTCGAGCCGGCGCACGATGAGCTGTGGCGAGGTGTTGCGCGTCAGCTGCACCGGCAGGCCGCCGGCGCGCTCGATCACCTTCGGGTACTCGCTGAGGTGCACGTCGACTTCCTCGCCGTGGAGCGCCGCGTAGTCGAACAGGGGAATGCGCTCGGCGGGCCAGCGGCGACCCGAGAGGCCGATAAGCGGAGCGGCTGCCGTGGATGCCATGGACTCGGTCAGGCCCACTCGACGCGGACTGGCAGCCGCTTGATGCCGCAGATGAAGTTCGAGCGCAGTCGTTCGATGGGACCGTCGATGCTCACCGACTTCATCCGCGGCAGCATCTCCTCGAACAGCA
>JBJOMQ010000117.1:0-7776 GCA_046052275.1 Actinomycetota bacterium
GCCGCAGGCACGACGAGCCTCGAGTTCGTCCTCGAGGTCATCCAGCCCGAGGTCGAGCCGTTCGCCTTCAACAGCAACGCCGACGCCAAGACGGCGCTCGACAATGGCCAGATCGACGCCATCATCACCGACCTGCCCACCGGCCTCTACATCTCCGCCGTCGAGATCGAGGGGACGAAGGTGTTCGGACAGTTCCCGGTCGATGCCGGCGGCGCCGGCGACCAGTGGGGCCTGCTCCTCGCCAAGGACAGCCCGCTCGTCGAATGCGTCAACATCGCGCTCGCCACGCTCGCCGACTCGGGCGAGCTGGCCTCGATCACCGAGGAGTGGATGGGGACCTACACCGAGGCCCCCTACCTGTCCAAGGACTGACCTCCGGGCGTGCCCATCGACCGCCCGGTGGCAGCAGACCGCCTCGGCCGCGTCGATGCAGGCCAGAATCAGCACATGACGCACGAGGGCGCCGGCCACTCCCCTGATCCAGGGCAGCCGGCGCCCTCTCGCGTCCCACGGGGCCGCCGGGCGGCCTGGCTGCGCCGTCAGCGCCGCCGGGCCGCCGTCATCGCCACGGTCTCCACGGCCCTCACGGTGGCAGCGGCCGTCTGGGGCGTCACGAGCGCACCTGGATGGGACCGAGTCCAGCGGCTGTTCTTCGACGGCGATCGGTTTCGCGACGACTTCCCCGAACTGCTGCGCTACCTCTGGGTCGACGTCAAGCTGTTCGTGCAGTGCATCCCGTTCATCCTCGCCTGGGGACTCGCACTGGCGTTGATGCGCAACGCCCGCTCGCCAGTGCTGTTCCCGCTGCGAGCGTTCGCCGCCGGCTACACCGACATGTTCCGCGGGATTCCGGTGGTGCTGACGATCTACCTCGTCGGATTCGGCATCCCTGCGCTCGACCTCTTCACCGGCGAGATCCGTGTGCTCGGCCTCGGCGGCAGTCTCAACTCGGTCTACCTGTGGGGACCCATCGCGCTCGTGATGTCGTACTCCGCGTACGTCGCCGAGGTGTTCCGAGCCGGTATCGAGGGCGTCCACGAGAGCCAGCGCGCAGGTGCACGGTCGCTGGGGCTCAGCCAGGCGCAGACGATGCGCTACGTCGTCGTGCCCCAGGCTGCACGACGGGTCGTCCCGCCGCTGCTCAACGACTTCCTGTCGCTGCAGAAGGACGTCGCGCTCCTGAGCTTCCTCGGCATCATCGACGTGTTCCGGCGAGCCCAGTCGATCAAGGACATCAACGCCAACTACACCCCCTACGTGGCGGCCGCCATCATCTTCCTCTTCCTCACCGTTCCCCTCACCCGATTCGTCGACTGGTACACCGCACGGCATCGCCGCCGCACCGGGGGCTCGCTCGTCGCATGAGCGCGAAACTCGAGCTCCGCAACGTCCGAAAGCAGTTCGGCGAGAAGGTCGTGCTCGACGATGTCTCCCTGCAGGTGGCCGACCATCATGTCGTCTGCCTCATCGGAGCCTCAGGATCCGGAAAGAGCACCCTGCTTCGCTGCGTGAACCTGCTCGAGCCGATCGACGACGGGGCCGTGCTGCTCGACGGCACCGACATCAGCGAACCCGGGCTCGACCCCGATCCGATCAGGCGGCGGATCGGCATGGTGTTCCAGAGCTACAACCTCTTCCCGCACATGTCGGTCCTGCGCAACATCACCCTCGCCCCGCGACGGGTGCTCGGGATGTCGGCCGACGATGCCGACCAGCGCGGCATGCAGCTGCTCGACCGGCTCGGCCTCGCCGACCGCGCAGGTGCGTTTCCCGACCAGCTGTCGGGCGGCCAGCAGCAGCGTGTCGCGATCGTCCGGGCCCTCGCCATGCAGCCGGAACTGATGCTGCTCGACGAGGTGACGGCGGCACTCGACCCCGTGCTGGTCGGCGAGGTCCTCAACGTGATCCGCGACCTGCGCAGCGATGGGATGACCATGATGATCGCCACGCACGAGATGGGCTTTGCCCGCGAGATCGCCGACCTTGTGTGCTTCCTGCGCGATGGGGTGATCATCGAGTCAGCGCCGCCGGCGCAGCTGTTCAGCGCGCCGGAGCATCCAGAGACAGCACAGTTCCTCGAGCGGGTGATCGCGTCAGGGCGACTCTGAGTCGTGCGAGGCGCAGTTAGTCGCCTCGCCCGCTCACCACTCCGCACACGATGCCCCGATTGAGGCACAGTGCCACTTCGTCGGCGAGCTTCGACTGGACCCATCCGTTCATGAAGTCGGCATGGCCGGTGAGCACGCCGCCGCTGGCGAGGAGGAGTCCGTCGGTCGGACCCCACGCCGGGTACTCCACCTCGAACTGCAACTGTGGAATGTGAACCGGGTGCGAGTCCGGGCAGGCGCCACCCGTGCTGTAGGCAACATGCGAATGGTGGTCGGGACTGTCGAGCCGCTCGCCATCCCAGCAGTCGGGGAACGTGACAATGAGGCGCAGCGGCCGCGACTCAGCACACTCGATCGGCGTGGCCGACCGCGCCGCTCCTGCACCGCAGCCCCACGCAACGATCGACAGCGGCTGGGCAGCGGTGGCACTCGGATTGCCCGCCACCATCACGAGTCCGGGCGGATACGGCTCGACCACCCTGTGGTCGATCCCGACCCCTGGCCGGTAGTACGCCACGCCACGGGTCGGCGTGAGCACGGTGCCGTCGCGGAGCAGCGCCGGCGCCCAGTACGCCGCTCGGTCCAGCGGCTGGTCGCACGTCGTGTCACCGTCGACCAGGTCGGCAGCGACCGTGAAGGCGTCGACATCAGGGTTGCCGAAGAACACGTGCAGGTGGCTGGCGCCCGGCTGCCCGGGGTGGACGATCGGGTCGTCCTGCGCTGCGTGGCTGAACTCGCAGTCGGCGACGAACTGGGGCGTGTCGCCCTGCGGTCCGGCCACGACCGCGTCGGGTTGCCCGAGCGACGTGCCTCCTGGGGCCAGGTGGAGGTGCGCTGCTGTCGATGCGCCATCAGTGCCGCACGCGGCGAGTGCGGCGGCCACCGCAGCAACACGCGCCACACCGAGAAGGCGGCGCACTGGCGGCCGCACGTCAGGCCGGTGCGTCGGGCACGACGATCGCATCGAGGTCGATCGCCGGCGGCATCTCGGTGGCTGGAACGGCCGGTGCAGTCGCTGCATCGGGCATCGACTCCTGCGGCTCGAGATCCGGCAGCGGAGCCGTCTTCCAGTCGACCGACGGCGGACGTGTGGTCGCCTCGACCAACCACGCCGCAACGTCGTAGGCGCCGGCCGTCCAGTCACCGCTGCCAGCGGCGTCGCACGGCGCCAGGCCCTCAAGTGCCAGTGGTGCGCTCGTCGTGAAGGTGTTCCCCGCAAAGCAGTTGCCGAGCGTGGCGAGATCAGAGCCGACCGAGGCGAGGAGGAGGTCAGCAGCGCGGTTGTCGGTGAGCACGTTCCCGGTCACCCGGTTCTGCTGTGAGTCCCACAGCAGGGAAGCCCCCGGCGCCAACCTGGGGAGCTCGCGACTCTCGGCGCAGGTGAGGCTCCATGCGTCTGGAGCCGGTATCGAGTCGTTCGGATCCTCTTCCAAGAAGGGCACCAGCGAGATGCCGCCCTTGTCGTGGTCCCACACCCGATTGCGCTCGATCACGTTGAGGATTCCGCCAGCAGAGAGGATCCCGTTGCCCATCGCGAGGATCGCCACGTCGATCGCCGGTGTGTCGGGCTGGTTGTTCGAGTACACGAGGTTGCCGACGATCGTGGTCGCCCGCTGCGGATAGCAGAGCTCGTAGGTGCCGCTGTTCGGCACGATGCCGGCGCGGTTGAATCGGAACACCGAGTTGACGATGAACAGGTTCCCGCCCGCATTCGTGCCCGAATAGCCAAGTCCGTTGTGCTCGCTGATCACGTTGGACACCACGGCGTTGCACGGATAGCACTGGCCGATGTAGAGGCCGGCATCCGGGCTGCCGGCGGCATAGATGTGATCGAACTGGCCGTTCACCGAGTCGAACGCATAGACGCCGTAGTCGCCGTTTCGGTAGGCGGTGAGGTACGAGCCCCGATAGCCGTCGGCCATCGTGAAGAAGAATCCGTTGCGGGTGTAGTTCGTCGCAGTCATGTTCTCGACCACGACGCCATTGACTCCGAGGACGCGAACGCCGTTGTCGAGTTCGAACTTGCCGTCGAGGACCACCGTGTTGCGGTCGAGTCCGCGCAGGACGATGTTCTCTGTCGTGATGGTGACTGCCTCGTTGTAGGTGCCGGGGCTGACGAGCACCAGGTCGCCAGGAGTCGCTGCGTCGACCGCCTCCTGGATCGTGGCGTAGTCGCCCGGCACCTCGATGGCATCAGCGCTCGCCTCGGTCGTCGCCGGCATGGTCTCGGTAGTCGGTACCGACGTCGGCGGTGCTGTCGTGGTGACCGCAGATCGGCTCTCGCCACCGCACGACTGGAGTACGACGACAAGGCCTGCAACGGCAACGAGGAACCGGCGGCTCCGAGACTGCGCTGTCATGTGATATCCCCCACGTGGTTTCGGCGGTGACGCCGAGGACGGACAGTCACGGCGGCGTCACCACGACGGTGCCGAACATACCCGCCGCTGACGTGCCGTGGATGGAGCAGAAGTAGACGTAGGTTCCCGGTCGGCTGAAAACGTGCGAATAGGTGGCCGTCGGCGGGAATCCGTCGGCATCGACGCCCCACTCCAGTCGCCGGACGTCGCCGTCGGGCGTGACGTCGTGGTCGTTGCGCCCGTTGTTCAGCCATACCACCTCGGTGCCTGCAGCGATCTGGATCGCCTCGGGGAGGAACACGTTGTCGATCGAGAGAATCTCGACGACGTCACCGTTGGCGGGATACACCGAGGTGTCGGCAACTACGGGAGTCGTCGCGGCCGGCGAGGCGGCACCTCCGGCAGCGATGGAGCGGAGACTGTCGTCGCTATCGGGACCGCATGCAACCAATGCGGCAGCGGCAGCCAGTGCGGCACCGAGTGGCCGACAGACGGTGCCACGTCGGCGGTGTGGCACGGAACGGCGCTGCCTGCGGGGATCGACCGTCATCGGCGTAGTCTGCCGCGGATGTCACCCGACGATGATGCACTGCGCATCGAGCACCCTGTTCCCGCCCACGCCCCACTGTGGCTCGCCGCATTCGCCTGCCTCCTCGTGGCCGCCAATGTCGGATCCATCTTCCTCACCAGGCTCGTCGACGACTCCCCTGCGCTGTTGCTCGCCCTGTCCTCGCGCAACCGCCACCTCGTGCTCACCCAGCCGTCCGACCTCGGCCCCTGGCTCTGGGGAGCCATCGGGGCCGCCCGGCTGACCCTGTCGGCGGTGGTCTGCCACTACCTCGGCAGGGCCTACGGCGACCGGGCACTGCGGTGGTTCTACCGATACCTCGGCATGCCGAGCGACCGGGTCGACAAGTTCGAGAAGGGCTTCACCGACGCCGAGATCGTGCTGGTGCCGCTCTTCGTCGGCAGCAACATCGTCTGGGTGCTGAGCGGCGCCGCAGCCACCCCGTGGCGGCGGCTCATCCCGCTGGCAGCGATCGGCATCGCAGTCCGCCTCGTGGCCCTGTGGTTCCTCGCCGCCCAGTTCCAGTCGCAGCTCGAGTCGGCCATCGACTTCGCCACCCGCTACCAGACCTGGTTCATCCTGGGCACCCTCGTCATCGTCGTGGCCACGCAGGTCCGCAACCTCAGGGGCCGGTGAAACTGCCCTGCGGCGCTCCGTGCTATAACGCTTCGCATGGCAACCACGAATCTCGGCGGCAATCCCGTCAACACCGTCGGCGACCTTCCCAAGGTCGGCAGCAAGGCCCCGTCCGTGTCGCTCGTGAAGGGCGACCTCTCCGAGCTCACCTCTGCCGACCTTGCCGGGACGAAGACCGTTCTCAATATCTTCCCGAGCATCGACACGCCCACGTGCGCCAAGAGCGTGCGCGCCTTCAACGAGCGCGCTGCGAGCCTGGCGAACACCAAGGTGATCTGCGTGTCGAACGACCTGCCGTTCGCGCAGAACCGCTTCTGCGGTGCTGAGGGCATTGCCAACGTCACCACCGCGTCGTCGTTCCGCACCGATTTCGGCACGGCATTCGGCGTCACTCTCGCCGACGGCAAGCTGCACGGCCTGCTGGCCCGCGCTGTCGTGGTGATCGACGGCGATGGCACGGTGCTGCACAGCCAGCTCGTACCCGAGATCGCCAACGAGCCCGACTACGACGCCGCCATCGCTTCCCTCGCCTGACCGGCGACCCGCTCGACGCCGTCGGCCGGCGGTCAGATCCCGAGCAGCGAATCGAGGCCGACCGTGAGGCCAGCGCACTCGTCGATTCGCCGGCAGGCGAGCACCACGCCCGGCATGAAGCTGACTCGGTCGTAGCTGTCCTGGCGCAGTGTGAGCGTCTGCCCAGCCGCCCCGAGCACCACCTCCTGGTGGGCCACCATGCCACGCATGCGCACCGAGTGGATGCGGATGCCGCCCGGCCCCGCAGCGCCGCGGGCGCCCTCGATGTCGAGATGCGTGGTCGGGTCGGCGGCCCACTCCGCTGAGGCGCTGGCCATCCTGCGGGCCGTCGCCATGGCCGTTCCACTGGGAGCATCCGCCTTGCGGTCGTGGTGCAACTCGATGATCTCAGCAGTGTCGAAGTGGGGTGCTGCAAGTTCGGCGAAGCGCATCATCAGCACGGCACTGATTGCAAAGTTCGCCGAGACGATGCAATTGCTCCGCACAAAGGCGGAGCGCCAACCAGCAAGGTCGTCGTCGACGAGACCGGTCGTGCCGACCACGGCGTGGATTCCCTGCTCGGCGAGGAATGGCACATGGACGCGGGCAGCGGCGGCCAGCGTGAAGTCGACAACGACGTCGCAGCGGGCGTCGACGACCGCCGACACGGAGTCGGCGACGGGCACGCCGTGCACGATTGCACCTGCGCCGCGACCCCCACTCCGCGACACGGCGGCGACAAGGTCGAGTCCTTCTGCGGCGTGCACGGCGTCACATACCGCCGAACCCATGCGCCCCAGTGCGCCGATCACCCCGACCCGTCGCTGCTCAGCTGTCATGCCTCCGACCGTAGCCGCGCAGGTGGCACCTCCCCGCCGGGCGGGCACGCCTCAGCCGTGCGGACCGAGACGGACGACGAGCGGTGGATGCTGCAGGACGGCGTCAATCACGCCCGAGACGGCACCGTGATCGACCGCCGACCACCGTGCCAGCTGCTCGTCGACCGACCGCACCTCACCCGTCGTGACGAGCAGGCCGCCGGACCGTGCGGCGCGCGCCCCTGTGTCCTCGAGCCCCATCTCGAAAGCGCCCGTCAGGTATCCCTTGGCGATCTCGAGCTCGTCGTCGGTCACCCCGCCCGAGCCGAGCCGTTCGAGCTCGACTCGCATCAGCGCCTCCACCTCGTCGGCGTGTTCGGGCTGCGTGCCGGCGTAGAGCTGGAAGACTCCCGCGTCGTCGAACGCAGTGACTCCCGAGTACACGCTGTAGGCCAGGCCGCGTCGCTCGCGTATCTCTTCGAACAGCCGGCTCGAGAGTCCGCCACCGAGCACGTGGTTGACCACGTCGAGGGCCTCGCGCCGATCATCGCAGCGCGGCAGCGCCCGGCCGCCCATCACGATGTGCACCTGCTCGGTGTCGTCGTCGATCGACAGCGGCTCGCCGACCGGCCCCGGTGCCGTCCGCAACGGACGTCCGCCACCTGCTCGGACGGCGGCAAAGGCGCGTTCCACCCAGCCGAGCATCTCGTCGTGGCCGAGCGGACCGGCCAGCGACACCACCATCGCCTCTGCTCGGTAGTGCTCGTCGAAGA
>JBJOMQ010000118.1:0-7771 GCA_046052275.1 Actinomycetota bacterium
AAGGGTTCGCGGGTCGACGGCGTCTGCGAAGCCGACACGCGGGTTGGTGCGCGACGGCCAGTCGGCGGCCTAGGTGACGCTGCGGGTGGTGTCGGAGCACTCGTCCATCGGGGTCGGGCGGCCCTCGTGGCACCGGTGCAGATTCCGTACCGTCGACATCGAGGTTGCCCGGCTGGCGCGGCCCTACCCCGCAGCCGGCCGGGCACCTCGCTGAACAAGGAGGCTCCCATGCTCCGACACCTGTCCCTCCGCCGCCCGGCCCGCGACACCGGCGATGGCTCCACCCGCCGGCCCGTCCGCCCACTTGTCGCAGTGGTGGCGTTGTTGATGGCCGGCACCGCTGTTGCTGCCGTGGCCGTGGTGCGGCCCGATGGTGCCGCCGCCGCCCGCACGCCGCGAACTGGTGCGGCGGACATCTTCGTGTTCTCCACCGAGCAGGACCTCGGTGACGAGCCGTCGAGGATCAGCCGCCTGTCGCCTGCCGGGGACCTCCGCTGGTCGCGGCCGGTGGGCGGGGTGGACGGCACCGTGTTCCTCGGATACCACGGGGCCGACCGCAACGTGGCCGAGGACGCGCTCTATATATACGTCTCCACCTACGACCGGCACCTGGTCGACGGCAGGGGCCAGTTGCAGCGCTACGACGCCCGGGGTGAACTGAACTGGTCGATCGGCATTGAGGGCCTCGGCTCGGACGTGATGGTGAGCGCCGACCCTGTGGGCGGGGGCGCATGGGTGTCGACCTCGGCGGGCATCACCCGGGTCGACAAGCGCGGCACGGTGCTGTGGGGGCCGGTCGACTTCGGCGGCACGGCTGGCCCGTGGGGGGTGGCAGTCGACACCAGCGACGGCTCGGCCTTCGCCACCGCATACTCCGGCGACCGGGTGTTCAAGGTGGAGCCGACCGGTGACGTTCGCTGGCAGATCGAGCTCGACGAGCCGGGCGCTCCGATGTTCTCGCCGCTCGACCACGGCGCCTACATCGGCACCCACGACTACTGGCACGACACGGTGAAGCTCTCCCGCTCGGGTCGGGTCGAGTGGGTGAAGAACGTGCCGCCGAGTCCGTATACGTACGGGCGGGCGGTGAACCCGGTGGACGGCAGCCTCTACGTCGTGTCGGGGTGGGCGTCGTACTTGGTGAACGTGAGCCGCACCGGGCGGGTCATGGCTGACGTCTATCTCGGCAACGAGTGGGGCCCGCTCGCCAACCAGGGGATCGAGGTGAGTCTCGACGGCCGCTCCCTGTACACGGCCAACTCGGCCAGTGAGGTGGGCATCGACTCGTACTCGGTGTCGTCGGACCACCTGACGTCGCGCTGGCACTTCGATCCCGGCTGGTACGAGATGTCCACCGATGCGTATGCGCCGTACTACCGGCCGTTCGTCGGCATGCCACGAGTGCCGTGACGCGCACCAAGCCGGCCACTGCGGGTTTCTCCCACTCGTGGTGAGCCGACCGGGCGGGGCGGCGTCTCCCTGGGTCGCCGTCCCGTCCCGGCCGACGTCCGCGCGTGCGGCGTCTGTGCCCGTCGCCGCGGCCACCCGCATGGGGTCGCGACGAGCGGGCTCAGATGCGCCGTGCGCTGCGGAAGCCGGTGGCGTAGAGGCCGGTGCCGTTCAGCACCGACCGTCCCGCCAGGTCTCCCATCGTCGGGCCGTTGGCGGTCTTGCGGCTCGAGATGAATCGGTCGTTGCCGGCACTGTCCTTGCCGAGGAAGATGCCGACGTGGTCGATCTGGGTGCCGTCGTCGGTGCTGGCATCGAAGAACACGAGGTCGCCCGGCAGGAGTGCCGTGCGCGATGTCGGCACGACACCGCGATTGGCGATGACGGTGATGCCGGGCGCAGCAGCCTCTTGCTCGAAGGCCCGGCGCGGCATGCTGGCACCGCTATCAGGTCGCAGGCTCAGTGGCACGCCGAGGCGGTATCCGAACACCATGCGGGCGAATCCCGAGCAGTCGAGTGAGCGGAACTGGTCGGCCTCGGGTGCGTCGGTGACGGTGGGATAGTTCCATGCCAGGCCGAGGTAGTCGTTGAAGTCGCTGCCCTCGATGCGAGTGCCGTCGGCAGCGAGCGGCCCGTACGCAGCGTCACCCGCGTACTGCACGCCGGCGGCATCGATCATCGGTGCGGCGCCGACGGTGTACTGGAACGCGATCGCCAGCAGGTCGGGAGACGTATCGGAGAGGCGGGCGCTGAGCCATGTCTCGCTGACTCGTCCGGTGAACGGAGCGGGCAGCAGCCGCACCCATACGGTGGTGGAGACTGAGTAGGTGGTGAACTCGGTCTCGCGGAAGGTGCGTGACGGACCGGCCAGGTTCACGGTGCGGGACCCATCGGTGAAGGTGGCGACGAGTCGCTTCGAGCTGTTGTAGACGAGGGTGCGCGGCGGTGAGCTGACCCGCTTGTAGGTGAACGTTGCGGTCGCTGTGGCCGTGGTGCTCGCCGAGGCCGTCGAGCGAGACGCTGCATCGGCGTATGCGAGTTCGATGCAGATCGCCGCACCTGCGACGACTGCTGCAGCGAGCACGATCGTGAGGACGTGCCGCGTCCGTCGACGATGGCCGGCCGGTTCGAGATGTGCAGTCCGCAACGCGCTCACGCTGTTCCTCGGTGCGATGCGATGGATTCGGTCGCGTCGCGTGTTGTGTGGCGTGGACGTCGGCTCCCGCCGGTGGTGTGTCTGCGGGGGGTGGGCAGGGAGAGTTGACACACCGAGACCGACGGGAGCCTCGTCCACGTGAGAGTGATCGGCGCGAACTCTCGACCACTTGATGGGTCGAAGGACCCATCGTGCGCATCGTCGACGCATCACATCGAGTGACGTGCGCGCACCTCGAGTGAGATGTCGACGAGGGTGGTTCGGAGTCGCGGATGCTGCTTCGCCTCACGCTCCTCGACCACCGATCAGGCCTCCGCCAGGCTGCCGTTCGGCCCGAAATCGGCCGCCGGCCAGAAAATGGGACAAAAGTCCCATCGGCACCGGATTCGTTACAGGGCACCGCTTTGCCGTCGCGGCCGGACTCCGGGGCTGGGCCGAATCGTCAAGATTTCCGGTCCGGGACCGTAACGACCGTGACTTTTGGCCCTGCGTGGACAAGTATTTGCCCTATGCGGGAAGAGAAAGGCGGGCAGATGTCTTCGTCTGTTTTGTCACGAGGTGCAGCATTCGACTCAGGAGCGCCGCCTCGACGACGGTCCCTCTCCGGACGGATGAAGTCACTTGCCTTCATGACCGTGCTGACAACGGTGGGCTCCACCGTGCCCGTGATCCCGTTGTCGATCGTCGTCGCACCCGCAGCGGCGGCATCGATTGCGGAGACACCGCCATCCGTGACCGCCATCGCGAGGTCGGCTGCCGATGGCAGCGCCGCAGTGCAACTAACAGCAGCGAACACTCTCTATTGGAAGGTGACGTTTACCGAGGACGTCACCGGAGTCGATGAGACAGACTTCTCGCTCAGCCGAACCGCTGGCTCAGTTGCCGGCTACTCGATCACGTCATCGACGTCACTCAACGCAGATCCCAGCGTCTACCTCGTGACGGTAAACTCGGGAACCGGATCTGGATCACTCCGGCTGTCACTCACCGATGACGGTTCGATCTCCGACACGGAGGCATCCAACATCTCCGGCACGATCCCAGCTGGCGAGGTCTTCCAGGTCGACCGCACCGGCCCGTCGGCCACCTTTACTCAGAAGCCGGCCCTGTTCTCGAGTTCGAGTTCGGCGACACTGAAGTTCACGGTGGCTGACACGGGCGGATCGTCGGTGTCGACCATCGAGTGTCGTCGTGATGGACTGACCTACGGATCGTGCGGCGCGGCGGTGTCAGGTGTGTACACGGTGTCGTACACCGACCTCGACGCCGGATCGCACAGCTTCGACGTGCGCGCAACCGACGGTCTCGGCAACCAGCGCGTCACGTCGTACACCTGGACGATCGACGTCGTGCCGCCGGTGATCACAATCACCTCGCCCGTGGCCGCCACCAACGACACCACGCCGGTCATCTCGGGCGTGGCGGGTCGGGTTGCAGGCGACTCCGCGACGGTGACGGTGCGTGTCTATGCGGGTGCCGACACCACTGGTTCTGAGATCCAGACCGCTAAGACCACCACTCGTGACGGGACTACTGGCGTCTACTCGGTCGAGCTTGATGCGCTGTCGCCCGGTCAGTACACGGTGAAGGCCGAGCAGGCCGATACCAGCCAGACCGGCTTCACCACCGCCACATTCCTGGTCGACACGACCGTTCCCACCCTGAGCGCCCTCTCGGGACCGGCAAATCCCGTTGCCTCGAGGAGCGCGTCGTTCAGCTTCACGTCAGCGGATCCGGACGGCGGCGCAATCGCCTCGGGCATCAGGACCACTCCTGCCGGTGCTCAGTGCAATCTCAGCGGCCCGGACGCCGATCTGCTGCCCTCTGGTTCCACCGGCTGGGTGAACTGCACTTCCAACACGTCGGCCACCTACTCCGGACTCGACGACGGCACCTACACCCTGCAGGTCCGGTCGGTCGACGTCGCCGGCAACACCAGCGAGGTGCAGGAGTACACCTGGAAGGTCGACGTCACCGGCCCGGCGATCACCATCGGCACCAAGCCCCCGACGAACCACAACAGCCGGACGGCGAACTTCGCCTTCTCGATCACGGATGCCACGGCTCCGCTGACCACGACCTGCCAGATGGACTCGGAGACCGTCACGTCGCCGTGCACCTCGCCGATCACCTACAGCGATCTCACCGAGGGTTCGCACACGCTTACCATCACGTCGACGGATGCTCTCGGCAACGTGGGCACGGCGACGTACACGTTCACGGTGGACGTGACCCTGCCCCTCATCTCGATCGATGATCCCAAGCCGGCGCTGAACACCCAGGCGACCTCCGCCACGTTCACCTTCTCGGCGACTGACACCGGCGGAACCGGCGTGGTTGAGTACCGGTGCTCGCTCGACAGCGCGCTCGAGGCCGACTTCAGCACCTGCACGTCGACCAAGACGTATGCGGGACCGCTCTCGGACGGGCTCCACACCTTCCGCGTGCAGGCAAAGGACGCTGCTGGCAACTGGAGCCTCGTGGCGTCGTACCAGTGGCGGGTCGATACGACGAAGCCGACCGTGACGATCTCGACCAAGCCGGTCAACCCGATCAGCTCGGCCTCAGCGCTGTTCGGCTTCACGATCGCTGACACCAATGGCTCGGGCGTGCAGAGCGTCACCTGCAAACTTGACACTGGAAGCGCCGTGCCGTGCACCTACTCGGCCGAGACCGGGTACTCGCGCTCCTACTCCGGCCTCTCTGATGGCGAGCACACCGTGCTGGTGACAGTCACCGACAACGCCGGCAATGTCGAGACTGCGTCGTACACCTGGCGAGTCGACACCACCAATCCGGCAGTCGAAATCACCGCCGGCTCGAAGCCGTCCAACCCCACCACTGCAACGACCGCCAACTTCGCCTGGACCCAGAGCGATACCGACGGCTCAGGGGTCAAGACCATCGAGTGCCGACTCGACAGCGCGGACTACGCGGCCTGCACCTCGCCGAAGGAGCTCACCGGCCTGAGTGATGGCCTGCATACCTTCAGCGTCAGGATCACCGACAATGCCGGCAACGTGAGCACCGATTCGTATACGTGGCGTGTCGACACGACGCCCCCGTCGGTGACTATCGCCACTGGCTCGAAGCCGACCAGCCCGACCAACTCGACCTCAGCCACCTTTACGTTCTCGTCCAGCGACGGTGCGGTCGGCGCCGGCATCACGGCGATTGCCTGCAAGCTCGACGATGGAGTGGGCGAGGCGGAGACCTTCGGTGCGTGTACGTCGCCCACCAGTTACGCCACCGGGACCCTCACGAATCGGGAGTACACATTCACGGTGCGGGTGACCGACGCCCTCGGCTACACCGCAACCGACTCGCATACTTGGATCGTCGACACGGTCGCTCCGGTGATCACCCTCACCCGTGACGCGGCGATCTCCGATGCGAACCGGACGAAGAAGCAGACGCCGGCGTTCACGTTCAGCGCGACCGATGGCGGCGGCAAGGCCGATGCTGGCTCGGCGCCCGTCACCTTCGAGTGCTCGCTGGACACCGGGGTGTCGAGCTACTCGACCTGCACCTCGCCGTACACGGCATCGACGCTCGGCAACGGCACCTACACCTTCCGAGTCCGCGCCACCGACGCTGCCGGTGTCCAGAGCACGTCGTCGACGACATTCACCGTCGACATCACGCCGCCGACGGTGGCCATCTCGGTGCCGTCGAACAACGCCCAGTTGAACGACTCCACCCCGGCCGTCAGCGGCACGGCTACCGATGGTCTGTTCGAGAACGAGCTGGTGACGTTGAACATCTACTCGGGTCAGGGAAGCGGCAAGGATTTCCTGCGCGTCCAGCCGACCACCCGGTCGGGTGCGAGCTGGTCGATCTCCGGTCTGGCGGTGGCGTTGACCGACGGGGTCTACACGCTGGTCGCCACCCAGGTCGACGATGTCGGCAACGCTGGAATTTCCAGCGAGGTGGTCATCACGATCGACACCGTTGCGCCGACGCCGACGGTCACCTCAGGCCCCGGCTTTCTGGTGACGCCGAAGCGGACGGGATCCACCAGTGCCACCTTCGGCTTCTCCGCCACCGATGCGGGGGGCCTCTCGGGAGCAGGAACCGGCGTGCCCGCCTTCGAATGCTCGATGGACACTTCAGTGATCGCCAACTTCACGTCGTGCGTGAGTGGCGTGAACTACACGGTGACCGAGGGCAGCCGCACCTTCCGGGTGCGCGCCCGTGACGGCGCGGGGAACTGGAGCGACCCGGTCGCCTACGAGTTCACGGTCGACACCACCAAGCCCGTGATCGACATCACAGCACCGACCGCTGCGCAGTTCGTCAACTCGGCGAACCCGACTATCAGCGGCACGGCTGGCTACGCCACCGGCGACTCGCCGACCGTGACGGTGAAGGTGTTCGAGGGATCGGGCACCGGCGGCACGAAGGTCGATGAGTTCACTGCGAACGTGAATGCGGGGAGCGGTGCTTGGTCGAAGGCCACCACGGTTGCTCTCGCCAACGGTCGCTACACGGCAGAGGTGACGCAGTCCGACGATGTGGGCAATGCGGCTGACGCGAAGACGGTGACGTTTGTGGTCGACCTCGTGGTCCCGGTTGCGTCGATCACATCGGGTCCCGGATCGGTCGCTGCTCCCAATCGGACGAATTCGACATCGGTGACGTTCGCCTTCAGCGCCACGGACACCGGTGGCGTGAGCAATTCCGGTAGTGGCGCGACCGTATTCCAGTGCTCGATGGACGATGCGAACGTCGCCAACTTCACTTCATGCACGTCCCCCAAGACGGTGATCGAGACAGAGGGCACTCATGTCTTCAGGGTTCGCGCCCAGGACGGTGCGGGCAACTGGAGCAGCGCGGTGTCGTACACGTTCACGATCGACGTGACGAGGCCGGCAAACCCGACGATCGCCAGCCCGACGGCTGGTTCCCGCACGGCCAATCGGACCCCAACGGTGAGCGGTACTGCGGGCTTCGCGACCTTCGACCAGCCGGTGGTGATCGACGTGTTCGCCGGATCCTCGGTGGCTGGGGATGCGGTGCAGAGCACCACGGCAACGGTCGATGGCAGCGGCAACTACTCGAAGGCGCTGGCGACACTCGTCGATGGCACATACACCATCCGCGTGTCGCAGTCGGATGATGTCGGAAACGCTGCCCTCACGCCAGCGACGCGCACCTTCACCGTCG
>JBJOMQ010000119.1:0-7566 GCA_046052275.1 Actinomycetota bacterium
GCTCTTCACTTCGCACAATTGGCCACGTTGGGAAAAATCTGATGTTCACGAATTCCTCGTGCTGCAACGTGACCTGTACAAGTGGATACATGACCAGACGATGCGTCTGGCAAACAAGGGATACACCGCGCTCGAGATTGCGGAGACGTTGCAGTTGCCGGAGGAGTTCCAGCGCCACGAACACACGCGCGGCTTCTATGGCGACCTTGTGCACAACGCAAAGGCCGTGTACCAGCGTTACTTGAGCTGGTATGACGGCAATCCAGCCAACCTTCACAAACATCCGCCATCGGAGGCCGGAAAGCGTTACGTGGAACTTGCTGGCGGCCCCGACGCGCTGCTCACGCACGCCCAGTCGGCATTCGAGAGCGGCGACTATCGCTGGGTTGCAGAACTGGTGAACCACTTGGTCTTCGCCGACCCGAGTAACGAGCGGGCCAAGTTGTTGCAGGCGGCAACCCTCGAACAACTCGGCTACCAAGCCGAGTCGTCGACCTTCCGCAACGCGTATCTGATGGGGGCGATGGAACTTCGTGAAGGACCTCCAGTGAATCGAAATCCCAACGTGCGGGCTCGCAGCCTGGTGCGGGAGATGACCGTCGATCAAGTGTTCGACACGATTGCGGTGCGGACGATTGCCGAGAATCTCGGCGGTATAAATCTGGCGACGAACTGGACTTTCACCGACCTACGTGGAACACCCGACGAACATTGGACGCTCGGAGTGTCGAACCGCACCATGTATTCCACGCGCGGCGCCCACGCCGTAGCACCTGCCGCCTCAGTTGCGCTTGCTCGCACGAAATTCCTCGACATCGTGTTGCAGGACACCACGTTCGTTGATGCAGTCAAGGCTGGCGACGTCGTGGTCGACGGTGATCCTGCCGCGCTCATCACGATCTTCGGGAACCTCGATACATTTTCGCTGGGTTTCCCGATTGTTGAACCCTGAGTAGGCAACCGTCGTCATCGAACATGTCATTGACGGCAGTGTTCCCGTTCGAGTGGTGCGTCAGTTACGGGCGGATGGCGTAGAACGCGTTCACGGAATGGTCGACATCGAGACGCTCAAAACTGGAGAATCCCGCGGCGCGCGCCATTGATTCGGCAGTCGTAGCGGACAATCCAAGCGTGCCCAAACCCGCACCACCCGGTGCCGATAGTGCAGACGACATGCAGGACAGCACGCTGATGCCGTACATCAGCGAGGCCATCGGGTTCTTCCGGGCGTTCTCCTCGAAGGTGTCGAGCGCCTTGATGTCGACGAGCAGCCAGGTTCCATCGGGCCTCAGCGACTGGTGGATGGCCGCGATGACCTCATGCGGATGGGCCATGTCGTGGATGCAGTCGAACGTGCAGACCAGGTCGAGTGAGTGATCGGCCGGCAGTGGCTGCTGGCGAGGGTCGCAGAACTCGGCATTGCGCGCACCTGCCGCCTCGAGCCGCTCGCGAGCGCGTGCGAGCGCGTATTGGCTGATGTCGTAGCCGGTGACCGTGCTCAAGGGGAACGCCGACGCCATCAGCAGCACTGCCCCACCCGCACCGCAGCCCACGTCGGCAATGCGAGCGCCGGCCCGCAGCCTGTCGACCATCCCGTCGAGTGCGGGCAGCACCGTCGGGAGAAGATGCGCACGATTCCACGGCTCGAAACTGCGCTCGATGCCGACCGCTCCCTCCGGTCCGTGGCTGTCGTAGTCGTGGCCGATGCCAGAGCGGAAGCTCTCGCTCACATGGTCGAGCGCCTGCATCGTCTGCGGAAGACGGTGGAACATCCCCATGCCGAAGGCTGGATCGTCGGGGTCGGCCAGCACTGCCGCTGCCTCGGGTGACAGCGAGAACGAGTCGTCGCCGTGCGAGTCGATGAGCCGTGCCGCCGCCTGATTGTGCGCCCACTCGCGAACCCACCGCTCAACGGTGCCCGTGGCAGCAGCGAGCTCGGCGGTCGACATCGGCCGGCCGGCAGCGCGGAGTGCTCGATAGAGGCCGAGCCGGTCGCCGAGATGCACCATGCCTGCAGTCACGGCACCCTCGAGCTTCGAGAAGAGCAGGAACGAGTAGAGCTTCAGCCGGTCGGAGTCGATCCCATCGCCCATGGCGGCCTACGCGGGAAGGGTCCAGCGCGGCGGACGCTTCTCGAAGTTCGACATCACTGCCTCGGCCTGGTTCGGCCTGCCGATCAGCGACCCGATGTGACGACGTTCCGCAGCGAACTGCGCTGCGGCACCCTGGTGCAGCAGTTCGTTGAGCAGTCGCTTCGATGCACGCACGGCATCTGGACTTCGCCCGGCGATCTCCGCGGCAAGCGACATCGCGTCGGCGTGCGGGTCGTCGCTCACGTGCGTTGCGATGCCGAGCTCCTTCGCCGCTCGGCCATCGAAGATCCTCGCCGTGAAGACCAATTCCTTGGCGATGTCGGCACCGACGAGCTGGGCGAGAAAGAACGTGCCCGTCATGTCGGGCACGAGGCCCCAGTGCACTTCGCGCACGCTGAGCTGCGTGTCGGGATGGACGATCCGGATGTCGGCACCAAGTGCTACCTGCAGCCCACCACCAAGCGCATGTCCATGGACGGCGGCGATGACGGGGACGGGCACCTCCTGCCACACCCAGCACACCTGCTGTCCGAGATGCGTGATCCGTCCGTCGCGCATCTCCCCCGGATTGCCGGGCGGCCGCTCGTCGCCGCCCGAGCCGATCGCCGACATCGTCGCGAAGTCGAGCCCGGCGCAGAACGACTGGCCATCGCCGGACAGCACCGCCACGAGCACGCCGGGAGCAGCGCACAGCCACTCGCCCGCCTCGGCGATGCCGAGGAACATCTCGCTGTCGAGCGCATTGCGTTTGTCGGCGCGGGTGAGGCGCACGTCAGCGATGCCGTCGGCGACGGTGATGCGGACACGATCCCTGAAACTGACGGTCACGTCATCTGGCATGTGGCGAAGTCTGTCAGGTCGGCAGGCCATCGCCCGCAGCACGGCGCCTCAGTCGACGAGCCGCAGGCCGCTCGGCACGAGCGACGGCGCAGCATTCGGGAGGTCGACCACGAACTCCGTGCGGTGGCCGGCAAACCGATGCTCGCTCAACAGCACCGGACGGCCGTCGACCGTGGTGGTGAGCCGCTCGCACCGCACGATGGGACTGCCGGGCGGCACCGCCAGCAGGTCCGCATCGTCGGCGGTCGCAGCATCGGCACCGATCGTCTGCACGGCACCGCGCAACTCGACACCGAGCAGTTCGTAGAACGGCTGCCGCTCGACGTCGTGCCGGCTGAGGTGCTGGCCGAGATCGGCGGGACACCACACCGTCACCACCGCGAACGGCTGGCCGTCGGCGAGGTTCCGTCGCTTCACCCTCAGCACGTGGCGCGTGCCGAGGCGCGCACTCACATGCTGATCAGCCTCGACGAAGGCAAACTCGCGGATCTCGCGCTGCGGGTGCAGGCCCCCGGATGCCAGCTGCTGCTCGATCGTCTCGAGGCTGCCGAGGCGCTGCTGGAAGGGCTCGCCTGCCACGAACCAGCCGAAACCCTGCCGGGAGTCGACGAGGCCCTCGGCGCGCAGCACCTCGAGTGCCCGGCGCACCGTCACCCGGCTGGCGGCGAACTCGGACGACAGGTCGCTCTCGCTGGGAAGCACCTGTCCGCTCCCGGCGTCGACGATGCGGGTGCGCAGGTGGGCGGCGATCTCCTGGTAGCGGATGGCGCGCGTCGACGGCGTCGGGGGCCGGGCGGCCATCAGTCGCCGGTCCGGGGACTGGGTCGGGCCGGCTGCGTCGGCAGTTCGCTCGATCCGGGCACTTGTCTTATAGTTGTCTACATCTGACCATCTCGCAAGGGGTACTGATGAAGGCCACCGCTGGCACGCCGATCGAACTCGTCCAGGCCGCCTACGCCACGCTGCCCGACCGTGTCGCCGCTGGCCGGCAGCGGCTCGGCCGGCCGCTCACCCTCGCAGAGAAGATTCTCCTCAACCACATGGTCGACCCGGCTGAGCCGGTCGATCGCGGTGTCACCTACAACGACTTCCATCCCGACCGCGTCGCAATGCAGGACGCCACTGCCCAGATGGCGCTGCTGCAGTTCATGACAGCCGGGCTGCCCACCACCGCCGTGCCGTCCACCGTGCACTGCGACCACCTCATCCTCGCCAAGGTGGGCGCGAAGATCGACCTCGGCGTCGCCGTCGACACGAACCGCGAGGTCTACGACTTCCTCCGCTCAGTGAGCGCTCGCTACGGCATCGGCTTCTGGGGCCCCGGCAGCGGCATCATCCACCAGGTCGTCCTCGAGAACTACGCGTTCCCCGGCGGGATGATGATCGGCACCGACAGCCACACGCCGAACGCGGGCGGCCTCGGCATGGTGGCGATCGGTGTCGGCGGTGCCGACGCTGTCGATGTGATGACCGGCTTCCCCTTCAACGTCCGCTGGCCGAAGGTGATCGGAGTGCGGCTCAGCGGCACGCTGTCGGGCTGGAGTTCGCCGAAGGACGTCATCCTCGAGGTGGCCAGAGTGCTCACCGTCGAGGGAGGCACGGGTGCCATCGTCGAATACTTCGGCCCCGGCGCCGACTCGATCTCTGCAACCGGCAAGGCCACGATCTGCAACATGGGCGCCGAGATCGGCGCAACGTGCAGCGTGTTCGGATACGACCACAACATGGCCATGTACCTGAAGGCCACCGGCCGCGAGGCGATCGCCGATGCCGCCGATGCGGTCGCCGAGCACCTGCGCCCCGATGACGGTGCCGTGTACGACCAGCTCATCGACATCGACCTCGACACGCTGAAGCCGCTCATCAATGGCCCCCACTCACCCGACCGCGCCAACCGGGTCGGCACCCAGGTCGGCGACGAGGCGCGTACCAACGGCTGGCCGCTCGAGATCTCGTCGGCGCTCATCGGCTCGTGCACCAACAGCTCGTACGAGGACATCACCAGGGCGGCGTCCATCGCCCGCCAGGCCGCAGCCCGCGGTCTGCGCGTGCGCACCGAACTCCTCGTCACCCCGGGGTCCGAGCAGACCCGGGCCACCATCGAACGCGACGGCCTCATCGCCGACCTCGAGGCCATCGGCGCCACCGTGCTGGCGAACGCGTGCGGCCCGTGCATCGGACAGTGGGAGCGGCCGGCAAGTGCCACGAGCGTGCCCAACACGATCGTCAACTCCTTCAACCGGAACTTCCCCAAGCGCAATGACGGCTCCGCCAACACCCTGTCGTTCGTCACGTCGCCCGACACCGTCGTCGCGCTCGCCCTCGCAGGCCGCCTCGACTTCGACCCGACCACCGACACCATCACGGCACCCGACGGCACCGAGGTTCGGCTCGAGGCTCCGGTGGGCGAGGTCCTCCCCTCGCGCGGCTACGACCCCGGCGAGAACACCTTCACACCGCCGCCCGCCGACGGCTCATCTGTCACCGTCGCGGTCTCCCCGACGAGCGAGCGACTGCAGTTGCTCGAGCCATTCCCCGCCTGGGACGGCAGCGACTACCTCGGGCTGCCAGTGCTGATGAAGGCGAAGGGCAAGTGCACTACCGACCACATCTCGGCTGCAGGGAAGTGGCTCACCTACCGCGGCCACCTCGAGAACATCAGCGGCAACCTGTTCCTCGGTGCTGTCAACGCGTTCACCGATGCCGTCGGCGAGGGCCGCGACATCCGTGACGGCAGTGTCGACACCTTCCCGAACCTCGCCAAGCGCTACAGCGAGGCCGGTATCCGGTGGTGCGCCATCGGCGACCGGAACTACGGCGAGGGGTCGTCGCGCGAACACGCAGCGATGGAGCCGAGGTACCGCGGCGGTGTCGTGATCTTCGCCCGGAGCTTCGCCCGCATCCACGAGACCAACCTGAAGAAGCAGGGCCTGCTGCCGCTGACCTTCGCCGATCCCGCCAGCTACGACCTCATCGGCGAAGGAGACCGCATCAACGTCGTCGGACTTCCTCCGGTGCCGGGCGTCGACGTGCGATGCCAGGTCGTGCGGCCCGACGGCTCCACCGTCGACTTCACGGCTACGCACACGTTCAGCGACGAGCAGGTCGAGTGGTTCCGCGCTGGTTCGGCGCTCAACGTGGTGCGCCGCAAGGTGGCCGAGGGACGCTGACCGTCCGGCGTGCCGGCACGTACCGGCCGCTCTCAGGACCCGGCGCTGCGCGGGCGCGGCCGATCGCCGACGCGGTCGCGGGCGATGTCGCGGGCCCGCTCTGCTGCAGCGCGTGCCCGGTCGGCGAGACGGGCCGCCACCTGTCCGATGCGCGTCACCTGGGCGAGCAGTCGCTCACGGGCCTGCTCGGCCTCTGCCGACAGTCCCTGGAGCGCCTCGATCCGCCACCACTTCATCACCACTGGCTGGAGGATCTGGTCGTGGTGCTGGGCGAGGCTGTAGATCTCAGCCCGCGCGATCGCGTCGGCGTGCTGCTTGAAGCCGGGGATTCCGGTGCCGGGCATCTCGAAGGTGCGGACCTGCCGCTCGATCGCCTCGAGAACGAGCGAGGGGCTGATCTCGAGCGCTGCCGTGGTGAGGTCGCGGTAGAAGATGAAGTGGAAGTTCTCGTCGGTGGCGACGCGGCTCAGCAGTTCGTAGCCGGGCGCCGCAGCTGGATGGTCGCCCAGTGCTTCCTGCATCGACCGAGCCGTATTGCGGTGCGCAATGCGAGTGGCCAGCTCCTGCATTGCCACGTACACGAATCCGTCGACGGCGGACGGAGGCTCGGGAACCTGACCTCCCGACATCTGCGCCATGCGCCCGTCCTCGAGCGTCCGCGGGTCGAGGGCCCGGGTAGTGAGGGCGAAGTCGCGGAGCGCCTGAGCGTGGCGCCCCTCCTCGGCCACCCACCGGTGCGACCAGTCGCGCCAGATTCCCTTGCTCCCGAACATGCGCTCGAGCGTGCGGAAGTAGTACGGCAGGTTGTCCTCAGTGAGCAGGTTGACGAACAGCGCGCTGCGCACCTCCTCGGGCATGGGCACGTCATCTGGGTCCCATACCTCGTCGCGCTCGAAGTCGCGCCCGAGCGACCACGGCACGAATTCGTGCGGGTACCACTCCTTGCAGGTGGAGAGGTGCCGTTCGACGAGTCGCTCCATCTCGGGTTCGAGTTCGTGGATGAGGGCTCGCTCGTCGGCCGCCTGACGCAGCCGGGCTCCGATCCGGGGTGGAGCCGCTGGCTGCGTCGTCATGGGGCGACACTAGCCACGCTGGGACCGAAGGGTGCAGCGCTCGCTCACGGCTCTCCGGTGGCGCCCTTCGTCCGGCGTCCCGAACCCGGCGTGGTCGCTAGTGTCGGCTCATGAAAATCGGCGTCGTGATCTTCCCCACCGACCGGGGCATCCAGCCCATCGAGCTGGGTCGGGAGGCCGAGGCGAGGGGCTTCGACTCCCTGTGGTTCCCCGAGCACTCGCACATCCCCACGAGCCGGCGCACGCCGTGGGGCGGTCGCGCCGCCGCGCCGCCGCTGCCGGAGGAGTACTGGCGCACCCACGACCAGTTCGTCGCCCTTGCAGCCGTCGCCGCTGTCACCGAGCAGATCACCATCGCCACCGGCATCACGCTCGTGGCCCAGCGCGATC
>JBJOMQ010000120.1:0-8065 GCA_046052275.1 Actinomycetota bacterium
GTCGAGGAGAGCCAGACGTTCGGCATGGAGATGGACCTCGTCGAGGGCATGCGCTTCGACAAGGGCTACATCTCGCCGTACTTCGCCACCGACATGGAGCGGATGGAGGCCTCGCTCGAGGATCCGTACATCCTCCTCGTGTCGTCGAAGATCTCGTCGGTGCGCGACATGCTGCCGGTGCTCGAGAAGGTCATGCAGACCGGCCGGCCGCTCGTGATCATCGCCGAGGATGTCGAGGGCGAGGCCCTGGCCACGCTCGTCGTCAACAAGATCCGCGGCACGTTCAAGTCGGCCGCAGTGAAGGCCCCCGGCTTCGGCGAGCGTCGCAAGGCGATGCTGCAGGACATGGCGATCCTCACCGGCGGTCAGGTGATCAGCGAGGAGGTGGGCCTCAAGCTCGAGAACACCACCCTCGACCTGCTCGGCCGCGCCAAGAAGATCATCATCACCAAGGATGAGACCACCCTTGTCGAGGGTGCCGGCTCCGAGGACGACATCAAGGGCCGCATCAACCAGATCAAGGCCGAGATCGACAACACCGACAGCGACTACGACCGCGAGAAGCTCCAGGAGCGACTCGCCAAGCTCAGCGGCGGCGTTGCCGTGCTGAAGGTCGGCGCTGCCACCGAGGTCGAGCTGAAGGAGAAGAAGCACCGCATCGAGGACGCCGTCAGCACCACCAAGGCTGCCATCGAAGAAGGTGTCGTGCCCGGAGGCGGCGTCGCCCTCCTGCGTGCCCAGGCGGCCGTGCAGAAGGTGTCGGAGAAGCTGAGCGGCGACGAGGCCACCGGAGCCCGCATGGTGGCCCGCAGCCTCGAGGCCCCGCTGAAGCAGATCGCCGAGAACGCCGGCATGGAAGGCGGCGTGGTGGTCGAGAAGGTGCGCAATCTCAAGGGTGCCGAGGGCCTCAATGCAGCCACCGGCGAGTACACCGACCTGGTGAAGCTCGGCGTCATCGACGCTGCCAAGGTGACCCGCTCGGCGCTGCAGAACGCTGCGTCGATCGCCGCCCTGTTCCTCACCACCGAGGCGGTCGTGGCCGACAAGCCCGAGAAGGATGCCCCCGCCATGCCCGGCGGCGGCATGGAAGACTTCTGATCGAGGTCTGACTGACAACCGACGACTGAGCCCGCCCGCTCGGCGGTCCAGTTATCTGCACGCAGCCCGGCGCACCAGCGCCGGGCTGTGTCGCGTCGTGAATCCGGCGATCGTTAGGGCGACGTCACCGGCACGGTGCCGCCCGGAGCCGAGTCTCCGTCGAGCGAGTACACGACATGTCCAACGTCGGCGGACACCAGCAGATTGCCGAGCTGCTCGCGGTCGATTCCAGATGCCCGCACGTGCAGCACACAGGCGTCGAACGTGATTCGCACCACGAACGAGCCATCGTCCATCGTGTAGATCAGCGCTGCGAACCCGTCGACCGTGGCCACCTCCGACGCCGCAATCTGCTCGTCGGTGAGGTCGTCGGGATATGGCGCAACGTGGCTGTCATTGCCCGGTAGTCCCAACAGGCACGTGCGCGGCCCTGCGTCGGCGCTGCCCCACGGGCTTTCGTTACGGGGACTGTGCACGAAACGCGACACCGTGGCGAATCCCGCCACCGGCACCTCGTAGCGTCGGTATGGCGTGAGGTCGACATAGTCAGCCAGCGCATCGCCATAGCGCTGCACCACCAGCGACGAACCGCGCAGATCCACACCTGTGACGGCGAGGATGCCGGGGAGTCCGCGTGGTCCACTGTCGAGCGGCGTCCAGATTCCATCGAGCGTCACCCACGCCAGACCGCCCTCGCTCGGATCACCCGCCGCCTGCAGGAGCGTCATACCGGACTGGTCCGAGTCGAAGTTGCCGCTGGGGAACTCGATCACCGCCGCACCGGTCGTGCCCACGTCATCAACCCAGCTCGCCAGCACTGCGCCACCAGTCCACAACGCGAATCGCCGGTAATTGACACCCCATCCACCGGGTACCAGCGTCGTCACCTCGACTGCGCCCGCCCTTACCGTGAGGTTGAACGCGCCGCCCGGTTCGCTGCTCGGCGTGCGGTACACCAGGCGAAGGCGAGCAGGGTCGGCGCCCGGCATGTCCGCGTCCTCGAGCACCAGGCCACCGTCGTTGGCGACGAGTTCTCTCGCCGTCCCATCAGCCTGGCGCCTAAAGATCGAGCCCTCGACGACCTGGTACACGAGCGACCCGTCCTCGAGTTCGAAGGCACGGCTCACGGCACCCTCTACGACAGTCCGCACGACCATCGACGTGCCAAGCGGAGCGTCATCGATGCCCGGCACGCCCGCTGCCGCATCCCCGACCTCTGCCGACACGCGGTGGACGCCCATGTCGTTCGCCACGATCACAGCCGCATCGAACGGCCACGGAAAGCCCTCCACCGGCATCAACGCCGTAGTGCTCGGCCATCCGGTCTGCACTGGCCGCGCCACCTCGGTGGGATCGACAGCGAGGTACTCGCTCGTCACCGCCGACGTCGGTGAGGTAGCCAGCGGGTCAACGGCATTGCGGCTGACGCCGATGACGGCGAGCGCCGCCAGTGCCACCACCGCAAGCGTGACGACGGCGACAACCTGCCACTCGACGCCATCACCTTCCGCGGGATCGCTGTCGCGTCTCGTACCAGCGTGGGTCGACTCACCGATCTCGATCTCGATGAGACGCGGCTCGTCTCCATCCCGACGCGATGGCATTCGGCCATTCTTGCGTACGACACCGATCGATGCGCTGCGGTGATACCGGCCAACAACCTCAGCGGATCAGCGGATCAACCACGTCTGCAGTGCCCGGGCAACCTCAGGTGCGAGTCGACCGATCTCGTCGACGGCCTGCTGTGCACCGTCGCCGTCTCCGGCAATCGCCACCGCCTCGAGCCATGCGCTCGCCTCACCGAGCGCGGTGGCGCCGACAAGGTGCGACGTCGAGCGCAACTGGTGCGCGATCCGCCGAGCAGCGCCGAGATCAGGGGTGGCCATTGCCTCGGCGATTGCCGCACGACGGGCCGGCAGTGCGTCGAGATACGTGCGAACAAGATCGTCGACTGCCGACTCGCCAAGATCGGCGACGAGTCGGGCGAGCACACGCTCATCCAATACCGCCATGTCCCCGACCATAGCCGCCACCGGCCAAACCTGTATCAATCGGTAACGGTAAGCGGCAGCGACTGCACGCCCCCAGAGCGATCAGCCCCCGGCCACCGCCGGAATGATGCTGACCGTCTCGCCCGCCGGCACCGGCGTGGCGAGCCCCTGCAGGAAGCGGACGTCATCGTCGGCAACGAACAGATTGACGAACTTGCGCATCGCACCGCTCTCGTCGAGCAGCCGATCCTTGAAGCCGGGATGCGCCGCGTCGAGATTGTCGATCACGTCGGCGAGCGTTGCGCCCTCGACCTGCACGGTGGAAGCGCCGCCCGCGAGAGGGCGCAGCGTGGTGGGGATGCGAACGGTCACGGCCATGGGCGAAACACTACCGGCGCAGTCGGGATTTGGCGCGACCGACGTGGCCTAGCCTGACGACAATGCGCGTGCTGGCAGCAGTCGACAAGTTCAAGGGCACTGCCACCGCCGCCGAGGTCGCCGCGGCAATCGGCCACGCCTGCTGGGAGCTCGGTCACGAGTGCGTCGAGCAGCCGGTCGCCGACGGCGGCGAAGGCACCCTCGAGGCCCTCGGTGGAGCAAATCGCACCAGCACCGTCACCGGTCCGCTGGGCGACCCGGTGCAGGCCGAATGGCGATTCCACCGCGGTACCGCCGTGATCGAGATGGCGCGCGCCTCGGGACTCACCCTTGTCGGTGGCGCTGCGAACAACGACGCGCTCGCTGCCACCACCACCGGCACCGGCGAGCTCATCGACCACGCACTCGATCTCGGCGCACAGCGGATCGTCGTCTGCCTCGGGGGATCCGCTACCACCGATGGCGGGCTCGGATGCGTGCGCGCCATCAGCGCCCCAGCACGCCTTAGGGCCGTCCAGCTGCTCGTCGCGTGCGATGTGCAGACGAAGTTCGTCGACGCCGCACCAGTGTTCGCACCTCAGAAGGGCGCCACGCCAGCTCAGGTCGACATGCTGAAGGGACGGCTCGAGCGACTGGCGCAGCTGTACCGCGAGCAGTTCGGCGTCGATGTGCGCGACCTGCCTGGCACCGGGGCAGCGGGTGGACTCGCTGGAGGACTCGTCGCACTCGGCGGACGGCTGCAGCCCGGCTTCGACCTTGTCGCCGACGAGATCGACCTGCACGACAAGATCGCCGACGCGGACCTCGTCATCACCGGCGAGGGATACCTCGACGAGCAGAGCTTCGAGGGAAAGGTGATCGGCGGCGTGCAGCAACTCTGCGAGGCCGCCGGTCGACGCGTGGCCGCAGTGGTGGGCGACAGCGCCGAGTCAGTACGCGACCGCATCGAGCACCGATCGATCGCCCGCGATCACGGCCTCGAGCGGGCAATGCGGGAGCCGCTGTGGTGCATCGAACACTCGGCACGCGAACTCCTGCGCACGATCACGGGGGCGGCCCCCAACTGACAGCGAGGCGACGTCGACGTCAGCAGCACCGCGTCAGCAGCACCGCGTCAGCGGCACCGCATCAGCGGCACCGCGTCAGCAGCACCGCGCCGGTAGGACAGGCTCAGGGCAGCAGCGTCGTCGACGTGGTGGTGGTCTCAACCGCCACCGGTAGCGCCGAGGGACGCGCCTGGATCTCTGCGATCGTGCGACCCGCATAGTCGTCGCCGAGCATCACCAGCACGGCGGCTCCTTCTGGCCAGGTGCCCTCGCCGGCCGGCAGCGGCACCGGCGCAGGTTCGACCTGGATTCCGCCGAGCGTCTTGGCCACCGACCTCGCCACCGGCAGCGCCGCCGGGTCCTGGTCGTTGTAGAGCACCTTCGACGTGGCGAGCTTGACGGTGCCGTTCACCGCCGTCACCGTGGTCCAGCCCAATCCGCCGAGTGCGAGCGTGAGCTCCTTCGCCACTCCGTTCAGCGAACTGCAGTTGGCCACGACCACCGTGGCCCCCGAGTACACCATCGGCTCGGTGGTGGAGGGCAGCGCCGCAGTGCTCGAGGTGGCAAGTCCCGCCACTGTGGTCGACGTGCTGTCGCCTCCGTCACCGGCAGGCCCCACGGCTGCCGGATCGCTGTTGACCTGGCGGAGAATGAGGAAGCCCAGCACCAGCGCCAGCACCGTGACAACCACGGCGACGGACGAGCCGATCGGGGCGGCGGGCGGCACGCTTCGAGACGTACGGCCCATGTCGTCTCTGCTCATCGGGGTACCTCCGGTTGTGGGCCGGCTCAGGCGTGTTCGCCGGCTGCCGCGCCCTCGATGAGCGCCCGACGGCGGCGCTCACGCTGGCGGCGCAGACGGCGCACCACCAGCGGATCGGCGAGCATGGCCGCCGGGTGATCGATCACGCGGTTGAGTTCCAGATTGTACTCCTCAACCGAGCACGAGAACCGCGCCCTGATGGCATCGTGGCGTTCCTCATCGAGCGTGAACCAGCTCGACTCGAACTCGATGATGGCGAGATCGCGCTCGGACAGCACTGCGTCGGGGCGATCGTGGGGGGTATCAGTACTCATGTCGCCCTCAGCCTGCCCGTTCCCCCCACCCCCCACCAAGCATCGAACAGACGTTTGACTCTGGCCGTCCGGATGTCCGACTGGCACCATCCGCCTTCCGACGGCCTGGCGGGTGGGTCGTCCGGCATGTCACACCGCATCGCCATGCTGGACAGCGTCGACTGAACCCTGTCGACTGGGCGAGATCGGAAGGAGCCACCATGGCAGACGACGGACTGTGCAAGTACTGCGGTGCCTACATCGGCACTGAGAGTTGGGCGAGTTGTCCCAACTGCGGCGAGGAGTTCGACGACGACAACGACGACGGGGGCGACGAATTCGATCTCGACGAATAGGCCATCGGCGCCTACTACCGTGCGCCACATGAAGGTCGTCATCGTCGGCGGCGGAATCGGCGGCTGCGCGCTTGCGCTCTCGCTGGAGGCGGCGGGCATCACCGACATCGAGGTGCACGAGGCCGCCGCCGAGCGTCGTGAACTTGGCGTCGGCATCAACGTGCTCCCGCATGCCGTACGCGAACTCGCCGAACTCGGCATTGCCGACCGAGTTGGGGCCGAGGCGATTGCCCTCGAGGAGCTCAGCTACCACAACCGCTTCGGACAGCAGATCTGGCTCGAGTCGCGGGGCGTCGGCGCCGGCTACCACTGGCCGCAGTACTCGGTGCACCGCGGAACACTGCTGCGCGTTCTCCACGACGCTGCGGTCGAACGACTGGGCGCACAGCGGTTCCACTTCGGTTCTCGAATATCGCCCGCCGATGTCGAGCAACTCGACGCTGACGTCGTGGTGGCGTGCGACGGGATCCACTCCGAGCTCCGCACCCTCATCGCCCCGAGCGAAGGCCCGCCCCTCTGGAACGGCATCACGATGTGGCGAGGCACCACGATCGGTGAACCGTTCCTTGGCGGAAGGAGGATGGTGATGGTGGGCGTGCTCGCCCATCGCGCTGTCGTCTATCCCATCCGCGACCTACCCGATGGCCGGCAACTCCTCAACTGGGTGGTCGAGGCCAAGACGAGCGACGGTCGGCCGATGCCTCGCCACGACTGGAGTGCCGAGGTCGACGTCGCCGAACCGCTCGGCTGGTTCGACTCATTCAGGCTCGACTGGCTCGACGTGCCCTCGATGATCTCTGCTGCAGACCAAGTCCTCGCCTATCCGATGTGCGACCGCGATCCGCTGCCGACATGGCGGCACGGCAACATGACCCTGCTGGGCGATGCCGCGCATCCGATGTACCCCATCGGCAGCAATGGTGCATCGCAGGCCATCATCGACTCTCGAGTCCTGGCCCGAGAGCTGGCACTGTGCGACGACCCAATCGATGGACTCAGGGCCTACGAGGCCCAGCGGCTTCCCGCTACGGCAGCGATCGTGCTTGCCAACCGGCAGGTCGGTCCCGAGCAGTCGATGCAGATCGTGGCCGAGCGCGCTCCGAACGGATTCGAGCGCCTCGACGATGTCATCTCCCACGACGAACTTGTTGCCATCTCGGAGCGTTACAAGAAGACCGCCGGCTTCGACCCCGCCACTCTCAACTCTCGCCCCTCGCTGTCAGTCACCACGCGGACATCGAACTCCTGACCGCCCGCCAACTGGCGCGCACCCCTCTGCCAGTCTGACGCGATGGACTCATTCATCTACTTCTGGTGCGGCCTGACCCTGGTTGTCGCGGCCGTGCTGTTCTTTCCACTCTTCATCTTCCTCGCCGCCGTGTACGGGGTGGTCGCCCTCGCGGCGATGCTGTTCTAGAACCCCAGTCGTGCACCCAGCTCGGCTGGGCCGATGATGGTGAGCCCCGACACGGCCCGGCTGCACCCCACGTACAGCATCGCGTCAGTCACCTCATCGTCGGGACCGGCCACCAATACCACGTAGTCGTACTCGAGACCCTTGCTGCGTCGAACGGTCTCACACGCCAAGGTCTGCTCGCTGCGGTCCTCCCATCGGACCATCCCGAGCTGCTCATACAGCGGCGAACAGCACCCTCCGAGGATCAATTCCATCCGTCTCGACGATCCGGTCCACCTCGTTCCCGGCAAGGTCGATCGACTCGTCAAGGGTCACCGCAGTCCGGAACACGACGGCCTCACCGTCGGGACCGGACGCCGGCGGCCGCGCTCCGCCGAGGTGCCGACGCACAAGGTCGGCGATCTCGAATGTGTTGCGGCAATTCCCAACCAACTCGCAGTGGGTCCACCCTTCGTCGGCCATCGGCAGCCTGAACCCTCGCTCGTAGATCGTCTGCCGCTCATCGGCCACCATCAGCACCCGTCGGGGTCCGCCCGGGTCGAGAAGGTGCATCAACTGCGCGATCCAGACCGGGCTGAAGTCCTGCGCCTCGTCGATCACGATCGTGTCGAAACATGTGCGCACCTGGTGCCAGTGCCGCTGCAGGTGGCCGGCAATCTCGATTTCCCACACCTCGGGATCCGTCTCGTCGACATCATCGCCATCTCGCTCGAGACCGGCACG
>JBJOMQ010000121.1:0-7494 GCA_046052275.1 Actinomycetota bacterium
CCAGACAGCGAATCTCGTGCCGAACCTGCTCTTCGAGCTCGTGGCGCTCGGCGTACTGCAGGCAGTACTCGTCCCTGCCCTTGCCGCCGCCCAGCGCGACGGCCGCGATGCACTCGAGGCAGCCGTTCGAGCCTCCACCGGTGCGGCGCTCGCCGCGCTCGGCGTCGTCGCGGTGGCCGGAGTGTCGATATCACCGCTGCTGGCGCGGGTAATGGTCGCCTTCGAGCCGACTCCGAACATTGCCGCCGACAAGCTCGACGTCATGGTGCCGATGGTGCTGGTGTTCGTCCCCCAGCTCGTCTTCTACGGACTTGCCACGGTCACGAGCGCCGCCCTCAATGCTCAGGGCCGTTTCGTTGCCGGAGCACTCGCCCCAGCCGTCAACAACGTCGTGGTCATCGTTGCGTGCCTCCTCTTCAGGTGGGCCCGCGACGGCGCCGTGGCGGATCTCGACCTGTCGATCGTCGAGTTCTCGCTGATCGCCGGCGGCACCACGGCTGGGGTCGCGTGCCTCGCTGCGCTGCCGTGGATCGCCCTGCGCCGAACTGGAATCAGCGCGCGGCCCAGCTGGCGGCCGCGCCATCCGGCCGTGGCGTCGATGCGAGACAGCTTTGGCTGGGCGACGCTGTCGATTGTCGGCACCCTGGTGCCAACAGCGACGGCCCTCCTGCTCGGCAACGGTGCTGCTGGCGGAGTAGCGATCTACGTGTTCGTCTTCGCGTTCTTCGTGCTGCCGCATGCGCTGGTGGCGGTCCCGTTGGCGACCGCCCTTGCGCCACGGGTCGCTACGTCGTGGCAAGTGGGCGAACGTGACTCCACGAGGGAGTCGATCGACCATGCCGTCCGCGTGGCGATCCCGCTGCTCGTGCTCGGTGGCGCTGGCATGGTGGCGCTGGCGTGGCCGGTGGCCGACGTGATGGCCTTCGGCCAGATCGCAAGCCAAGGACTCGAGCCCATCGCCTTCACGTTCGTCGCCTTCGGGCCAGGGCTGCTCGGCTACGGGCTTGCGTACATGCTCACCCGAACGCTCTACTCGCTCGGCGACGTGCGGGCCGCATCGCGCCTGGTGATCGTCGGCGCCGTTGTGGGGGTGATCGTGATGCAGGCGCTCTCGGCCCTCGTCGCCGATGACTACCGATCAGCTGCGCTGGCCGTCGGATACGGCGCCGCGCAGACGGTGACGGCCGTACTCCTCGTGCGGCGCGTGAGGTTCCTGACGGGCGCGCTCAGCCGTGTAGACCTCGGGCGACAGTTGGCCGCAGCGTCGTTCGCCGGCTGCACCGCCGCTTCGGCAATGCTGGCAGTGGCTGCCCAGTTCGGCCCACGTCGACGGGAATCCGGTGCAGCGATCTTCGTCGCAGGAGCCGTAGGAGTTGCAGTGTTCGTCGCTGTGCTGGCGTCAGCCGATGGCGGCGTGCGCCGTCGACTGCTGCGCCGTAGCGCCTGATCGTCGCTCGATGCGGTTGGCGATCCACCGGGCCAGGGCGAAGGCAGCCAGGCCACCGACCGCATCGAGCAGGTAGTGGTTTGCAGTGACCACGATCACGAGCAGTGTGATGACCACGTGGGCCGGGCCAAGGAGTCGCACCATCCGGCGCCGGGCGTGCGTCCAGAGCGCAGCGGCGCACCAGAGTGACCATCCGAAGTGGAGGCTGGGCATCGCCGCGAACTGGTTGGCGATCGCCTTGGCAACAGGTGACTCGTAACTCCACACGCCGCCGGCGCTCTTCAGCGTGTCGACAAAGCACTCGCCGAGTGCGACCGAGCCAGAGCCGACGACTGGCACGGACTCGTTGCACGGCAGCATCCGCGGGGGCGCGAGAGGAAAGGCGAGGAACGCGAGGAGTCCGATCAGGGTCATCAGGGCGAGGGTGTTCCGCCGGCGTCGGTAGTGGTGGTGACGCCGGAAGAACATCCAGATGAGGATCCCGCCCGTCGCGGCAAAGTGGACTGTGCCGTAGTAGGTGTTGGCCATCGAGACGAGCCACCCGGTACCAAGGATCGCGCTCTGCATGGCCTGTTCGACGAACAGGCCGACCGACTGCTGCGCCTCGACGATCCAGCGAGCATGTCGAAACGCCCTCGCCCGGGCACCGACATCGGCCTGACCGCGGACGACCTGGTAGACGTTGTAGAACCCGATGACGATCAGGATTTCCCGGAGCCATGCCGTCCGGCGGGCCGGAAGACTCGTTACGGCAGAATCAGGGGTGCCGGCGGGCGACGTGGCGGGGCGACGGATCTCCTCGGCCACGGGCCAGAGTCTACCGGTCGGGCATCGCTGAGGCCGGACGGCTGCGGTCGCTGCGGGGGCGCACCTGATCCATCCCGCGAACCGGCGGGAGAGGTGGGTATCCTGCAATCCCGTTATCAGTGCGACTGTGACGGAGGCCCGCCAGATGGCGAAACACATTTTCGTGACCGGCGGCGTGGCGAGTTCGCTCGGCAAGGGTCTGACGGCGTCGTCACTCGGGCGTCTCCTGAAGATGCGTGGCCTGCGCGTCACGATGCAGAAACTCGACCCGTACATCAACGTCGATCCGGGCACGATGAATCCGTTCGAGCACGGAGAGGTCTTCGTGACCGACGACGGTGGCGAGACCGATCTCGACCTTGGTCATTACGAGCGGTTCATCGACGAGAGCCTCACTCGCGACTCGAACGCCACCACCGGCAGCATCTACCAGGCCGTGCTTGCGGCCGAGCGTCGGGGCGACTACCTCGGCAAGACGGTGCAGGTAATCCCGCACATCACCGACGAGATCAAGCGCCGCATCCAGCGGCTGGCTTCGACGGACGTCGATGTCGTCATCACCGAGGTGGGCGGCACTGTCGGCGACATAGAGATTCTCCCGTTCCTCGAGGCGCTTCGACAGATGCGGACCGACGTGGGTCGAGACAATCTCTGCTACATCCACGTGACGCTGGTGCCGTTCATCGGACCCAGCGGTGAGCAGAAGACGAAGCCGACGCAGCATTCGGTCACCGAACTTCGCAGTCGGGGCATCCAGCCCGACATCATCGTGTGTCGAAGCGAAGAGCCGCTCAGCGCCAATCTCAAGCGCAAGATCAGCAACCTGTGCAATGTCGACGACGACGCGGTCGTGAACGCTGCCGATGTCCGCAATATCTACGAGCTGCCGCTCGTGCTCCACGACGAGGGCCTCGACACCGTCGTGTGCAATGTGCTCCGCCTCGACACCGAGATCGATCTCGCACCGTGGCGCGAGCTCGTCGCCAAGGTCGACGCAGCGACACAACCTGTCCGTATCGGCCTCATCGGCAAGTACGTCGACTACCACGATGCGTATCTCAGCGTTGTGGAGAGCGCGAAGCATGCCGGGTTCCACCATGGCGCGGCAGTGGAGATCGACTGGATCCAGGCCGAGGATGTCGAGGGCCTGCTTGCGACAGCGCGGCTCTCGGACCTCGATGGGATCATCATCCCCGGTGGCTTCGGCGATCGGGGCTTTGAGGGCAAGATCGCCGCAGCCCGTTTCGCCAGGGAGCACGACATTCCGTGCCTCGGACTGTGTCTCGGCCTGCAGGCGATGACGATCGACTTCGCCCGCAATGTGCTCGGCCTTGCGGGCGCGAACAGCACTGAGATGGACCCGACCACACCGCACCCGGTGATCGACCTGATGCACGACCAGCGCGACGTCGCCGACAAGGGCGGCACGCAGCGGCTCGGTGCCTACTACGCCATTCTCGAGTCCGGCAGCCGAGTCGCGCAGGCCTACGGAGAGCCCGTTGTCAGCGAACGACACCGGCATCGATGGGAGCTCAACGCGCAGTGGAAGCCCCGCCTCGAGGCTGCTGGGCTGCGGTGCACGGGTCTCTCGCCGGACCGGCGGCTGGTCGAGTTCATCGAGCTCGACGACCACCCGTTCTGGGTGGCCACCCAGTCGCATCCGGAGTTCAAGAGTCGCCCAGACCGCCCACACCCGCTGTTCCGCGAGCTGGTGCACCATGCACTCGAGCGTCGCGCGACGCGATCGCCAGCGCTTCGAGTGGTCGACGGGGCCGCGCCGTCGGTCGCCTGACCGTCTGGTGCAGGCGTCGGACATGCCGGGATTCCGCCATCTCTCCGACGAAGTCGTACACCAGGGCTATGTGTGGCGAGTGGTCGTCGGCCGGTTCGAGGCTCCGGACGGTGACGTGTTCACCCGCGACGTCGTCCGGTCGCCGGGCGCAGTTGCAGTGGTGCCGATTCGCATGGATGGCGAGGGGCGTCCATGGGTGACGCTCGTGCGCCAGTACCGAGCCCCGCTCGACCAACACGTCGTGGAGATCCCAGCGGGTATGCGCGACGTCGAGGGTGAGCCTGCCGAAAGCACGGCGCAGCGCGAGCTCGGCGAGGAAGTCGGCCTCGTGGCCGGCCGTCTCGAGCTGCTCACGAGGTTCTCTCCGTCGGTCGGCATGACCGATGCCGAACTCTTCGTGTACCTGGCGCTCGACCTTACGGCGAGCGAGCGCGAGGTGCACGGTCCCGAGGAGTCGCACATGGACGTCGTCGAGTTGCCACTTGCACACGCCGTGCAGATGGTGGTCGACGGCGAGATCCACGATGCGAAGACCATCATCGGACTGCTGCTCGCCGAGCGCCGACTGGGAGTCGGTGCGTGACGGCACCACCCGCTGCGGCGCTGCCGGGCCCAGTCGAGGCGTTCATCGCCTGGATGGCAAGCGAACGAGGCCGTTCGGCAAACACCCTGGCGGCCTACCGGCGCGACCTTGCCGGCTGGGCTGCGTGGCTCGGTGAGCATGGAATCGATGTCGAGCGAGCAGATCGCAGGGCAGTCGACCAGTTCATCGGCGTTCGCCGGGCAGGTGGCGCCGCCCCAGCGAGCGTCGCCCGTCAGCTAGCAGCGATGAGGATGCTGCACCGCTTCATGGCCGACGAGGGGATTCGCCGTGATGATCCCACGGCCGACGCAGAGGGGATACGCGTCCCATCCGGCATTCCGCATCCGCTGAGTGTCAGTGAGGTCGAGCAACTCCTGTCAGCGGTCGCCGGCTCCGATGCGGTGGCGCTCCGCGACCGTGCTCTGCTCGAGTTCCTCTACGCAACGGGCGCCCGCATCAGCGAGGTCTGCGGGCTCTCGCTGGCCGACATCGACCGGCACGAACGGCTGGCCCGTGTGTTCGGAAAGGGTTCGAAGGAGCGAATCGTGCCATTCGGGCGTCCTGCGGCGCGTGCGCTCGAGGCGTGGCTCGACGATGGTCGGAAGGAATTCGAGCCCGTCCAGTGGGCGCATCGCGGCGACGAATCGGCGCTGTTTCTCGGCAAGCGCGGCGCACGCCTCACTCGACAGGGTGCGTGGGCGGTGGTGCGCCGATACGGCGAGGCAGTGGGCCTCGCCGACCGGCTCTCGCCGCACGTGCTGCGGCACTCATGTGCCACGCACATGCTCGATGGCGGTACCGACCTGCGCATCGTGCAGGAGATGCTCGGCCATGCGTCGATCAGCACGACGCAGGTGTACACCAAGGTGAGTCAGGAGCGCCTGTGGCAGGTGTACCGACAGGCTCACCCCCGGGCGGAGCAGCGTTGAGCCAGCCCACCTGGTCGCCTCTCCGGGTGCGTCATCTCGCACGACGATTCGTCGGTGCCGTGTCGCGTGCGGAGCCTGATCCGAACGTCGTTCGCACGGCACGGTCGACCCTGAGCGACGTGGAGTTCAGTCTCTGGTCGTCGATGCGCGTCGAGGATCGTCGACACTCGCTTGAGGTTCTCGCCGCCTTCGACGTGCTCGCCCCCGATGCCGATCCGGCGACGCGTGCTGGCGTGCTGTTGCATGATGTCGGAAAGCTTGAGAGCGACCTCGGCGTCCTCGGCCGGGTGGCGGCGACGCTCGTCGGTCCTCGGGGCCGGCGTTTCCGTCGGTACTGGGAGCACGAGGCGATCGGCGCAGCGATGCTCGAGCGGATGGGATCTTCCGCAGTCACGATCGCCGTCGTCCGCGGTGAGAGCGTCTATGCGTCGGCCGTTCGGCGAGCCGACGATGGGTGCTGATAACGTTCAGATGTAGCCGGAGCGTGCCCGGCAACACGAGGAGGTGTCCCGTGACGTGGCTCAGGTTCGGTCGCCGGCAGTTGCTTGGCGGTATCGCATCGGCAGTCGGTGGATTGGCGGTCTCGGTGCAGTCCGCCGCCGGCGACGAGGTGCATCGTCGACGTGGTGTTCGAACTCTCGGCACCAGCGCCGCCGAAGTGCCCACGAACAGCGGACCGCTTGTCACGGTCCTTCTGCCGGTGCCCGTGCGGGTGTACGACAGCCGGGCTGGACTTCGGTTCGAGCCAAATGGAACGGATCCGACGACGGGCGCGACCGACATTCCGTGGGTCAACGGCACGGAGCGGGCACTCGACGTCGAGTGCGTGCTGGGCGACCCATCGAACCCGACCGGAGTCTCGACGACTGCGTCCGGGGTGCTGATGAACATCACGGTTACGAACATCAAGGCAGGCGGCCGCCTCGTGGTGTGGGCAGACGGCCCTCGCCCCGGAACGTCGAACATGAACTGGACCGCAACGTCTGGTGTCGTGAACAGCCTGGTCATGAGCCGCTGTCTGCTCGGCTACGTGCGGCTCTGCACCGTGTTGACTCCGGGCTCGGCCGTGGACGTGATCGTGGACGTCGTCGGGTGGCTCGAGCCCGCGGCGTGATTCCTTTGCGGCGTTGCTGTTGGCTTAGGCAGGGGTGAGGCCGATTGCCGACTGGGCGCGGCGCAGCGTCGCAGCCGCCACTGAGCGAGCCTTGTCGGCCCCCCTGCGCAGGAGCGACTGGAGTTCGCCACGGTCGTCGATGAGCTCGCGGTAGCGAGCCTGCACTGGTCGCAGCATCTCGACCACCGCCTCGCCGGTGTCGCTCTTCAGCGGTCCGTACTGCGTGTACCGGGCCGCTAGGTCGGCTGGCGAATCGCCGATGCAGGCGGCGAGAATCTCGAGCAGATTGCTGACACCGGGCTTGGCCTCGCGGTCGAAGCGAACCTCGGTGTCGCTGTCGGTGACGGCGCGCTTGAACTTTCGCACGATGGCTGCCGGCTCGTCGAGGAGGTTGACAATCCCGGCCTCGCTTGAGGAGGACTTGCTCATCTTCGAGGTGGGATCCTGCAGGTCCATCACCCGTGCGCCTGCGGCGGGAGTCACGGCCTTCGGCAGCACGAACGTGTTGCCGAAACGGTGGTTGAAGCGGATTGCAATGTCGCGCGTGATCTCGATGTGCTGGCGCTGGTCGTCGCCGACAGGAACCTCGTCGGTGTCGTAGAGCAGGATGTCGGCTGCCTGCAGCGCCGGGTAGGTGAACAGCCCTGCAGCGACGAAGTCGGCTTCGCGCCGCGCGGCCTTGTCCTTGAATTGCGTCATGCGGCTCAGCTCGCCGAACGACACGGTGCACTCCATGATCCATCCGAGTTGACTGTGCTCGGTGACGTGACTCTGGACGAACACGGTGGCGACGTCAGGGTCGAGGCCGACGGCAAAGAGCAT
>JBJOMQ010000122.1:0-7474 GCA_046052275.1 Actinomycetota bacterium
TCGTCCTGCTCGCCCGCGTGCCGCTCTTCATGTTCCAAGCGGTGCAGGCTGCGCTGCTGCCGCGCCTGTCGGGCCTCGCAGCGCGCAATGAGATCACCGAGTTCCGCGAGGGGCTTGCCCGGCTTCTGAAGGTGGTGCTCGCCGTCGCCGTCGTGGGCACGGTCGGCGCCTACCTGCTCGGTCCGTTCGTCATCGAGAAGTTCTACGACTCGCAACTCGACGGTCGCACGCTGGCGCTGCTGGCACTGTCGAGCGCCATCTACATGCTGGCGCTGGCACTTGCGCAGGCGGTGATCGCACTCCGAGGACATGCTCTCGTGGCGATGGGATGGGCCGGCGCAGGCCTCACGTTCGTGCTGGTGGTGTCGCTCAACAGCGGGGCAGAACTGTTCACGCGAGTGGAGATCGCCCTCATCAGCTCGTCATGCGCAGCGCTGCTCCTGTTCGCCGCTGCGCTCCGGCTGCGGCTGCGCGCCGGGGCGACGGCCACCGGCTCGTCGGTGGTCGAGGCGATCACCGACGTGCCCTTCGAGAGCTGAGCCGTCAGCGCGGCAGCTTCGCTGCCTCGACGGCGAGGTCGTGCTGCACCATCATCGTGATGAGCGACGCAAAGTCGACCTCGGGCTTCCAGCCGAGCTTCTCGCGGGCCTTGGACGAATCGCCGATCAGCAGGTCGACCTCGGCCGGACGGAAGAACTTCGGGTCCTGGCGCACGTAGGGCGCCCAGTCGTCGATGCCGATCTCGCGGAAGGCGCGGTCGAGGAGGTCGCGGATGCTGTGCGTCTCGCCGGTGGCGATGACGTAGTCGTCGGGGGCATCCTGCTGCAGCATCAGCCACATGGCGCGCACATAGTCGCCGGCGTAGCCCCAGTCGCGACGCGGCTCGAGATCGCCCATCACGATCTCCTTCTGCAGGCCGAGCTTGATGCGTGCCACCGAGTTGGTCACCTTGCGCGTGACGAACTCGAGGCCGCGACGCGGGCCTTCGTGGTTGAACAGGATGCCGCTGCACGCATAGAGGTCGTAGCTCTCGCGGTAGTTGACGACGATGTCGTGCCCGAACACCTTTGCGCACCCGTACGGCGATCGGGGATGGAACGGCGTGCGCTCGGTCTGGGGCGTTTCGCGCACCTTGCCGAACATCTCGCTGCTGCTCGCCTGGTAGAAGCGGATCGGGTTGTTCTTGGCACCGCCGACCATCCGGATCGCCTCGAGCATGCGCAGCACGCCGAGGCCCGTGATGTTGGCGGTCAGCTCGGCTTGGTTGAAACTGAGCGCAACGAACGAGATCGCACCGAGGTTGTAGACCTCGTCGGGCTGGGTCGCCTCGAGTGCCTTCACCAGCGACGGAAGGTCGGCGAGGTCGCCGGGCACCGCCTCGACGAAGGGGAACTCCTCCTGCAGCGCAGTGAACTTCGGGTTGTTCTGGCCCTTCACCATGCCGAACACGTCGTAGCCCTTCTCGTGCAGGAACGAGGCAAGGTGCTGGCCGTCCTGGCCGGTGATTCCTGTGATGAAGGCGCGGGGCATGGGCTGCTTTCAGGTCGAGTCGGCGGGCCGATCGTACCGGCCTGCCCTGCCGACCGGCCAGTAGCCTCAGCCGTCCATGGCGCTGCGCATCGGGTTCGACACCGGCCCACTGCACGGCCCGCGCACCGGGATCGGCGCAGCAGTCGACGAGCTCCGCCGAGCGCTCGGCAGCCGGACAGATCTCGACCTGGTCGACTACGTCCTGTCGTTCCGCGCCCGACTGGCACCGGGGGCACGCCGGCTGCCGCTTCCCGCCGCACTCGCCCACCGGGCGTGGGCGCGCTCAGCACGTCCCCGCGTCGACCGCTGGCTCGGCGACGTAGGCCTCGTCCACGGCACCAACTACGTCGTGCCACCGTCGCGACATCCTTGCGTGGTGTCGGTCTACGACCTGTGGTTCATGCGCCACCCCGATCTTGCCGCTCCCGCAGTCCGCCACGCTGCGGCCGTGCTGCGACGTTCAGTCGACGAAGGCGCTGTCGTGCACACGTCGTCGACCGCAACCGAGAACGCTGTGCGCGAGATGCTCCCAGGCGCCCCCGTTCGCACAGTGCACCTGGGCGCGCTCGCCGTGCCCGCCTCCGACGGCGTGTGCCCGATCCCCGATCTCGCGGGGCGGCCCTTCATCGTTGCAATCGGCACGATCGAGCGCCGCAAGAACCTGCCGCGGCTCGTCGCTGCATTCGGTGAGATCGCGTCGGAACATGGCGACGTGATGCTCGTGCTCGCCGGATCGCCGGGCGACGACGCAGCGGCCACCGAGCAGGCGATCGACGCCCTCGGCCCCCAGGTCGCGCCACGCGTACTGCGCACAGGTCGCATCGACGACTCGGCGCGGGCGTGGCTGCTCCGCCATGCGGCGCTCGTCGCCTATCCATCGCTCGACGAGGGATTCGGTTTCCCCGTGCTCGACGCCATGCAGGTGCGGGTGCCGCTTGTCGCTTCGACAGCGGGCTCGATACCAGAGGTCGCAGGCGACGCAGCCCGATACTGCGATCCACTCGATGTCGGCTCGATTGCCGGGGCTCTCACCACAGCCCTCGGCGACGACGAGGTGCGGCGACGACTCGTCGCGGCCGGCGACTCGCAGTGGGTCGGGTTCACGTGGCAGCGCTGCGCAGACGGCCTCGCCGCCCTCTATCACGACGTCGCAGCGGGGAGGCTGACTCGATGACTGACACGGTTGCAGTCCTGTGCGGCGGTGTTGGCGCAGCACGATTCCTCCTCGCACTCGAGCCGGCATGGCCCGCGGCGCGCACCACCGCCATCGTGAACACCGCCGACGACACGGTGCTGCACGGACTCCACATCTCACCCGACCTCGACACCATCACCTACACGCTCGCTGGCGCCATCGACCCCGAGCGCGGGTGGGGCCTGCGCGACGAGACATGGCGTGCCATGGAGTCGCTGGCGCGCTACGCCGAGGTCAGGCCTGCCCACTCGGCGGCGGCCCCCACCTGGTTCAACCTCGGCGACCGCGACCTCGCCACTCACTTCTACCGAACCGCCCGCCTCGCAGAAGGAGCCGCGCTCGGCGAGGTCACTGCGGAGATCGCCGCTGCATGGTCGATCCAGGAGCGGATCGTGCCGATGTCAGACGATCCGGTGCGCACGATGGTGACCCTCGCCGTTGAGGGCATCGAGATTCCGTTCCAGGAGTACTTCGTCCAGCGGCGCCACGCCGTTGCCGTGCGCAGCGTTCGATTCGCCGGTGCCGAGACGGCCGAGCTCGCTGAGGGGGCTGCGGAAGCGCTGCGCAGTGCGGCCGCAGTGGTGATCGCACCCTCGAACCCGATCGTCTCGATCGGGCCGATCCGTTCGCTGGCCGGCGTCGACGACGCGCTCGCCGCACGCCGCGAGTCGGTCGTGGCGATCTCGCCGCTCGTCGGCGGCGCAGCCCTGAAGGGCCCGGCCGACCGGATGCTGCTCGAACTCGGCCACCGTCCGAATGTGGAGGGGGTCGCCCGGCTCTACGCGCCCATCGCCGCCACGCTGGTGATCGACCCCCTCGATGCACATCTGGCCGATGCGGTTCGAGCGGCGGGAATGCAGCCCCTCGTCGTGCCGAGCGTGATGAGTTCGCCGGCAGTCGGCGCCGCGCTGGCACGCGCCACGCTCGCTGCAGCAGGGATCACTCCGCTGTAGGCGACGCGCTCAGGGGCGCTCGAGCGAGCGCAGGCCGGTGGCGAGATCCGTCCAGGGCGCCCACGCCAGCTGGATGCGTGCCCTCGTCGGGGCGAGCGCCAGTCGCTGCACCGAGTCGACCCGGCGTGGCGCGAACTCGGGATCGGTGCCATCGCTGCCCGCCATCATGCGCCACAGGTCGATGATGCTCGTCGCCACGCCGGTGCCCGTGTTGACGACAAGCCCGCTCCCCTTGCGCGCCGCACGCATCAGCGCGTCGACCGCATCGTCGACGAACAGGAAGTCGCGGGTCTGGCGCCCGTCACCGTGCACCACCGGCGCAACGCCACGGCGCGCGGCGTCGGCGAATGCCGCCACCACGCCGGCGTCGGGACGCTGACGCGGCCCGTATACCGACGGCATAGCGAGGGCGGTGAACTCGACCGCATGGCGCTCGCGGTACGCAGCGAGCAGGTCGATCACCGAGCGCGCCACCACGCCGGCGACACCAAGCGGCTTCCACGGCTGACTCTCCTTGAGAGGCTGCTCGCGCGCCGGCACCTCGCCGTACAGCGACGCGGCGCTCACCGCCACGACCACCTTGGTGCCCGGCCGCGCCCTTCCCACCTCGAGTGCTGCTGCAACGCTGCGGAGCGAGGCACCCGCAACATCCTCGGCATGACGCGACGGCGGCAGCAGCGTCAGGTTGTAGACGACATCAGGCGGACGCAGCGCAGCGAGCGCCATGAAACCGTCGGTGCACACATCGAGGGTGTGGAACTTGAGGTCGGCGTTCATCGACCGCGCCTCGGCGAGATTGGCCAGCGATCCGGAACTGAGGTCGTCGACCACCTCGACGGCGTGTCCTTCGGCGAGCAGTCGCTCAGTGAGGTGCGAGCCGATGAAGCCCGCGCCGCCCATGACGAGGACTTGCATCCGCTGCGTCACGAGTCCGGATCGGGGCGCCTGGCGCCGCTGAGGTGCTCGCCCGGCGCCACGGTGCCATCGGCACCGATGACACTCGAGCGCACCAGCGCATCACTCCCGACCCTGCCCATCACCACGGAGTCTGCCACCGCGGCACCGTCGCCGACGGCAGATCCGGGAAGCAGCACCGACCCGGTGACACGCGCCCCTGCGCCCACCGACGAACCTGCGCCGACAACCGACTCGACGATCTCCGCAGAGGGGTCGACCAGCGCCGATGGATGCACGGCAGCGCAGCGGTCGTGGCGCCGAATGCCGCGCAGCATGTCGAGGTTCGCCGCAAGGTAGGTGTCGGGACGGCCGGTGTCGATCCAGTAGTCGTCGGTGGCCATCGCAAAGAGTCGGCCCCCCGATGCGACGGCAGGAAACGTGACGCGCTCGATCGAGGTGGCAGTGCCGACGGGAATGCGCTCGAGCACGGACGGCTCGAGCACGTACGTGCCGGCGTTGACGAGATTGCTGGGCGCGGTACCGGGCGCCGGCTTCTCGACGAACCGCTCGACGCGGCCCTCGCCGTCGAGTGCCACCACCCCGTACGACGACGGATCGTCGACACCGATCAGGTGGAGCGTTGCCTCGGCACTGCGATCGCGATGGAAGCCCACGAGCGCCGCCACGTCGAGATCGGTGAGCACGTCGCCGTTGGCAACGACGAACGTGCTGTCGATGCCGCTGGCGTCGGCGGCGAATCGGATTGCACCGGCTGTGTCGAGCGGCTCCGGCTCGACGGCATACCGCAGCGCCACGCCGTCGCACCTGCCGTCGGGAAAGGCTTCGACGAACGGCTCAGGCTTGAAGCCGAGCGCCAGCGTCACCTCGGTGACACCGCCACGCGCCAGGTTGGCGACGAGTCGCTCGATGATCGGAACGTGCCCGACGGGCAGCATCGGCTTGGGGATCGTCGCGGTGAGCGGGCGAAGGCGAGTGCCGAAGCCGCCGACCAGGACAACCGCCCGCATCAGCCGCCGGTGGTGGTCGGCGCCGGCGACGTCGTGTCGGGCACCGTCGTGCCAGGCGACATCGTGTCAGGCGACGTCGTCCCGGGCTCCGTGGTCTCAGGCTCGGTGTTCTCAGGCTCGGTGGTCTCAGGCGCTGTGGTGAGCGGGGCATCGCCCTCGCCGATCACGCCGAACTCGGAGAGGCGGGCCCACGTGGCCGGCTTCGGCACATCGTCGCCGGCAGGCACGACGGCGATCACGAATGCCATGCCGTTCGAGGTGAACCGCAGATCGCGGAACGCAGTGATGTTGTCCTGGAACTCGTCGGTCGACGCGTCCTCCCAGACGCGAACCTTGAGCTCGGCATCCTCGCCCTCGCACGACGTCCCTTCGAAGAGTGCCGGGTCGTCGACGTCGTACACCTCGTCGGCGTCACCGCCTGTCTGTGCAGCGGGGATCACGAGCCGCCCGCGCTCGAGTTCGACGCCGTACACGTCGAGGAACACGCCGAGCTTTGCCTTGCGGCCGGTGTCGCCGCCGGTGGTCGGGTGGTAGTTGATGAAGCCGGCCGCATTGTTCTGGCCCGCCGAGAGCTGCTCGCGGTCACCTGCCGAGGCCTGCTGCTCGGTGAGGTCGACCGGAGAGCCCTCAAGCGTGAACGTCTCGTCGCACACCCGGAACTCGTACGCCATCGTCCACTCGTCGCCGGGCTGCGGCGGCCCCGAGTTGGCCGGCGGCATCGAGACCTTGCCGTAGGCGATCAGGCCGATCATCGCCACCGAGACACTCGCGAGCACGACCGGGAACGTGGTGCCGGTCGCGAACCGGACCTTCCTGCCCTTGCCGCGCGAGGCGAGCTTGGCGACCTTTCTGGCGGACGATGTAGCCACGAGGGTGCGAGGCTAGCGGCTGGCAGCGCCCGACCGTCGGTGCCGATCTTCCGGCCTGCGCCGGGCCAGCGACTCGACCAGCCGTTCGTAGGCCTCGGCCACCGCCGCTGGCGACGCCGCCGACTCCACCCAGCGGCGGCCGGCGGCGCCCATCGAGGCCCTACGGGCGGGATCAGCGAGCAGATCGCCCAGCGCCCGGGCGAAGTCCACTGGGTTGTCCGGCGGCACCGACACACCGCCGCCGCTCGCCGCCAGCATCCTGGGCACCTCGGTGCCGGCATCGATGGCGGCGAGTACGGGACGCCCGGCGGCAAGGATGGAGTACGTCTTCGACGGCACGCTCACCCGACCGAGACCGGCCTTGAGCGGCACCAGGTGGATGTCGCCCGTGGCGAGCACCTCCGGCACGCGCCCCACCGGCTGGTAGCCGCTGAACCTGACGTTCGACATGCCGCTGGCGCGTGCCTCGAGCGACTGCCGGGCGGAACCGTCGCCGTTGATGAGGAATGTCGCCTCGGGGAATTCACGCGCTGCGTCGACGACCATCTCGAGCGACTGTGAGAACCCGACATTCCCGGCGTACAGCACGACCAGCTCGTCGCCGATGCCGAGCTCGGCGCGAAGGGGCGTCATCCGCTCCGCCGGGCGGATGGCATCGGTGTCGACGAAGTTCGGGATCACGTGCACTCGGCCACGACGCGACGGCCGCATCTTCGCCACGACGTTGTCTCGCAGGTCGTCGCTCAGGACGGTCACTGCATCCGCGCGGTGATAGCTCACCCGTTCGAGCCACGAGGCGACCGAGATGATCGGCCTGCTGGTGATCGCGCCGGTGGCAACGGCGGCATCGGGGAACACGTCCTGGATGTTGAACACGAGCGGCCCCCGGCGTACCAGATGTGCCGCCCAGCCGGTGAGGCCCATCGTCAGCGGCGGCGACATCGCGATGACGGCATCGCATCGCGGCCCCGGCAGTGCCGCCAGCCCGGCCAGCACGCTGAA
>JBJOMQ010000123.1:0-7427 GCA_046052275.1 Actinomycetota bacterium
CATCGAGGGAGATCTCGACGCCGTAGTCGACATCGGCGCTGTCGTCCACTGCGGTGACCGTGGTGACGGCTTCGACAGCTCCGATGTCACAGGAACCGTTGGCCGGACGCGTGACGCCTCGCTGATCGACCGGAGATCCGATGCACAGGGCGTGTGCGGAGGGAATGACATCTCGCAGCGCACCGCCGATGACGGGAAGTCGAGTGTTCCCCGCATCGCCGCCGTTGTCGGCGAATGCGCCCAGTGAGCTGGCGGCAACGCCGAGGTCGTCGGTTGCATCGTTGAGATCAGTGCAGGTGGACGTGGTGAGCTCGGCGTTGTAGCCGACCGAGGTGAGCGACAGGTTGCAGGCCGGACCGGTGCCTGCCCCGCCGTCGGAGATCACGGACGCACCGATCGAGATGGCGGTCGTTGCATCATCGGCGATCGCCGACGAGCCCGACGGCGGAGCGCTGTTGTCGGTGATGGTGACGTACCGGATGGTGAGCGGCGTGTTGCCTCTCACGTAGAGCGCGCCGCCGTCGTCGGCAGCGAGATTGCCCAAGAAGGTCGACGAGGTGATCGAGCTCGGCGTGTCGCCGCTGAGGTAGACGGCACCGCCGCGACCAGAGACGTCGGTACCCGCTGCGGCCGAGTTCAGGCTGAAGTGCGACGACTCGATCTCGAAGTTCTTGGTGCTGTTGCTGTTGAAATAGATCGCACCTCCGTTGCCGCTGCCAGTTGTCGCGCCATCGCCGCTGGCCCGAGACCCGACGAGGTTGCCGGTGAAGACGCTCTGTGCGACGGACAGCTCCGGTCGGTAGAGGGCGTAGTTGTCGCCAGCGATGGCGCCGCCGTTGCCAGCGCCACCGCCGTTGCCGGAGGTGCTGACGCCGCCGCTGCCGGCGTAGTTGTAGGAGAAGCTGCAGCCGGTGACGGTGATGGCGCTGCCCCAGTTGAAGACCGCTCCTCCGTCACCGCCCGGCCCGCCGTAGACAGTGCCGCCGCCGTCGAGCGTGTCGGTGCCGTTGCCAGCGTGGTTGTACGAGAACGACGTCGACTGGATGTCGAGGCCGAGTGGGCCGGTGGTCTTGATCGCCCCGCCGCCACCACCCGACTTGCCGTAGTCGATACCGGTTGTGATGGCAGAGTCGCCCGCGTCGCCGGCGCTGTTGAAGTTGAAGATGCTTCCGGTGATGGTCGCTGCGAGCGTTCCGACGCCATTGATGCTGAGGCTGACGGCACCGCCACCGCCGCCGTTGCCGACATTCGACAGTGCGGACGATCCGTCGCCGGCGCTGTTGCTGTTGAACGTGGAGTCGTGAATGGTGATGTCGTTCGACTGCAGGCGCAGTGCGCCACCCTCGCCGCCCGGTCGGCCGTTGACGTCGGTCGTGCTGCCCGAGTTGCCGGCGCGGTTGTCGTTGAAGTCGCTGCCGGTCACATTGACCGTCGGCGCCACGATCCATGCTGCGCCGCCGGAACCGCCCGCCGAACCCCACTGGCCGGTCGAGTCGGCACCATCGCCGGCCCGGTTGCCGTTGAACTGCGAGTCGGTGATGGTGACCGTTGCCGAGAGATTCTCCAGCACGGCGATTGCACCGCCATGTCCGCCGCTGCTCTCCTGCAGGTTGGCGCTGTCGAGGCTGCCGTCACCGGCTCGGTTGTCGGTGGCGGCGACGTTCGTGAGCGTGACACTCGCAAGGCTGTAGATCGCTCCGCCACTTCCACCGTTGGTGTTGCCCGTCGATGCCAGGCCGGCGTCGCCGGCGGAGTTTCCTTCTAGTCCGACGTTGTTGAGCGTGAGCGGCGCCGTGTTGGAGCGAATGGCGCCGCCGTTGGCGCCGTCTGCATCGGCGGTTGCCGCGTCGGGAGCCTCGCCATTGACGAGGTCGACGTTCGCCAGGACGAGCGCACCGAGGCCGCGCACGTCGATGAGACGCTCGTTGGCGCACGAGGCATCGAGCGTGATCGTGGCCCGATTTGCGCTCGACGGCCCCTCGATCGTGACCGAATCGGCTGCAGTGATGTCGAAGTCGCCGCCGGCATTGGCGTCATCGTTCCCGCCGCAGCCGAGCGAGATGGAATAGGTGGTCTCGGCAAGCGTGATGATGTCGGCCCCGGCAGAGCTGTTGGCCTGCGAGATGGCCTCGCGCAGCGATGTCTGACCGTCGCTGGCAACGACATCGGCACCCGTGGTGACGGTGATGGCTGCGGCTGGCGCAATGACATCGGTGGCCGTCGGCCGGGTGGCCACGGCGGTGCCGGGAGCCGTGAGTCCGATCAGTCCTGCGGCAACCGCCGCCTGACCCCACCCGGATCGGCGCCGTAGCCGTCGGGCAACGTCGGTGTGGATGGTGGGACGGTGGGCGGCGTGGCGGCGCATGGATACGACGCTAGGACAGCCGTCCGTCGCCTTCGGGCATGTCGGGTGGGCCCCGCCTGAGGTTTCCTGAAGTAACTCTCCAGTGGCGCAGGGATTGCGCCGATGAACGAGCGGTAGGGTCAGCCATGCCCGATCGGCGCGTCGTGCGGCGGTTCGGGGCGCGCCAGGAGAGGTGTCGAGCCAGATGAAGCATCGGGGTCCGCGAGCGAGCACGGTGACGCTGCGGCGTCGATCGGCAGCGGTGGTGGCCGCAGTGGTCTCAGTGGCCGTGATCGCCGGCAGCGGCTCGATGACGTCTGCTGCACCATCATCGCCGGTGACCTCTGCGAAGGATCCGCGACTGGCCGCCGAGTTCGTCGAGGGCGACGTGATCGTCGGATTCGTCCCGGGCACGCCAGCCCATGTCCGCGGACGTGCACTCGCCTCGATCGGCGCGGCGGCGTCGCGTCAGCTGTCACCGCTCGACGCCGACGCGGCGCTGGTTCGGCTGGCAGGCGGTCGCACCACGTCGGCGGCACTAGCGGCGCTCGATCGCAATCCCAATGTGCGCTACGCCGAGCCCAACTACGTCGTGCAGTCGGCATTCGACTCGAACGACACGTACTTCACCAACGGCTCGCTCTGGGGCATGTACGGCGACACATCCACGCCGGCGAACTCGTTCGGCAGCCAGGCGGCCGAGGCGTGGTCGGCTGGCAACATCGGCTCGTCGTCGGTGTACGTGGGAGTGATCGACGAGGGCATCGACCTCAACCATCCCGATCTGGCGTCGAATGTGTGGACGAATCCCGTCGACCCTGCCAACGGCGTCGATGATGACGGCAACGGTTATGTCGACGACGTCAACGGGTGGGACTTCGACGGCAACAACAACTCGGTGTTCGACGGCGCAGGTGACGATCACGGCACGCACGTGGCCGGCACGATCGGCGGTGTCGGGGGCAACGGTGCGGGCGTGGCCGGAGTGAACTGGGACGTCACGATGATCTCGGCCAAGTTCCTCGGCTCGGCCGGCGGGACCACGGCAAATGCGATCCTCGCCGTCGACTACATCACCAACCTGAAGAACCGACTCGGCCTCAACATCGTTGCCACGAGCAACTCGTGGGGCGGCGGTGGGTTCAGCCAAGGGTTGCTCGACGCCATCAACCGCGGCGGCGACGCCGGGATCCTCTTCGTGGCAGCGGCCGGCAACTCGAACTCGAACAACGATGCGGGCTCGTACTACCCGGCGAACTACCAGTGCACCACCACGGCAGCCGGTGCGCCGCGCGGCTGGGACTGCATGATCACGGTGGCAGCCATCGACTCGACGGGTGCCAAGGCCTCGTTCTCGAGCTACGGAGCCACCACGGTGGATCTCGGCGCACCGGGTGTCGGGGTGAACTCGACGACACCGTCGAACTCGTACGCCTCGTACAGCGGCACGTCGATGGCGACACCTCACGTGAGCGGTGCGGTGGCGCTGTGCGCCTCGATGAGCGCCGCCATGTCGGCGCAGGAACTCCGCACGGCGGTGCTGGCCTCGACGGCGGCCACGCCGTCGATGACGGGCACGACGGTGACGGGCGGCCGACTCGACGTCGGCTCGATGACAGGCCAGTGCGAGTCGCCGAGCACCCCGGTCACGGGTGCACCCACGAACCTGACGGCGACGGCCCTGTCGGCGATGTCGATTCGGCTCGACTGGATCGATGGCACGACAGCCGAGACCTATCACGAGGTGCAGCGATCGACCGGGGCTTGCACCACGTGGGTGGCGGCATCGACTCTCGGTGCCAACAGCACGTCGGCCGTCATCGGCGCACTCCAGCCGTCGACGACGTACTGCTTCCGCGTGCGGGCCGGCAACCGGTTCGACACCGGCAACGGCCTCAGCGTCACCGAGTGGACCAATGTCGCCTCGGCCACCACCGACTCGGCGCCCGACCCGTACCTGTGCAGTGCGGTGCCCTTCACGTGGCACGACGCTGCTGGCGGAACCGGGCTCACGATGTCGGACGACTCCTCGATTCGGATGCGCCTGCCATTCACGTTCGCCTTCTATGACGAGGTGTTCGATTCGATCGACATCAGCTCGAACGGCTACGTGACGTTCGGGTCCGGCGCGACCGCCTACTCGAATGGAGCGATCCCGACCGCCGGCGTCCCCGACGGGTTCGTCGCCCCGATGTGGGACGACCTCAACCCCGGCGCTGGTGGCAGCGTGATCACCAAGACGTTCGGCGCGGCGCCGGAGCGGACATTCGTGATCTCGTGGGAGAACGTGCCGCACTATTCGGTCGCTGGCAGTGCCGTCACCTTCCAGGTGGCCTTCGACGAGGCCACCCAGTCGGTGAGCTTCAACTATCTCGATCCGGTGTTCGGCAGCGCCACCTACGACCGCGGCGCCTCGGCGACCGTCGGGGTCGAGAGTCCGACCGCCCTCTACGGCACGCAGGTCGGCTTCAACCGCACCTTCATCGGCGACCGCACGTCGCTGCGCTGCTCGACCGAGCCGACCGCCGACCCGTCGATCACCACCACCTCGCTCCCCACCGGTTTCGTGCAGAACGCTTACCAGACGACCATCGCCATGGAAGGCGGCACAGCGCCCTACACATGGACCGTCACCTCCGGAGCGCTGCCTGCCGGACTGACACTGTCGTCGACGGCGGGAGTGGTGTCGGGGTTCCCGACGACGCAGGGCGTGTCGACGGCGACGATCCGTGTCACCGATGCCGCAGGCCGTACCGCCTCTGCCACCTTCGACGTGACGATCGAACTCGGCCTGTACATCTCGACGTCGTCGCTTCCCGCCGCCGGCCAGTCGTTGTCGTATTCGACGACCCTCGTCGCATCCAGTGGCACCACCCCATACCGGTGGACCTCGACGGCCCTGCCCGCCGGTCTTTACCTCACCGAGTCGTCAGGCGAGCTGTGGGGCACGCCGACGGTCTCGGGCAACTTCACCATCACCTTCTCGGTCGCCGACTCGGCTGGCAACTCGGCGTCGCGGGCAATGTCGCTGGCGATCTCGGCTGCCCCGCTGATCACGACGACGTCGCTGGTTCCGGCCATGGTGAGCGTCCCGGTGTCGAGGACGCTGTCGTCATCCGGCGGTGCGGCACCGATCTCGTGGGCCGTGGCGAGCGGCACGTTGCCCACCGGCCTGACCCTCTCGACGACTGGCGTGCTGTCGGGCACCCCCAGCGCTGCCGGGGTCTTCGAGTTCACTGCGCGAATCACCGACTCGCTGGGTCGCACCGACGACCAGTTGCTGTCGATGACAGTCGATCCGCTGTTCGTCGTGACCACCTCGGCGCTGCCGAACGGCGGCGTCGGCTATCCGTACTCGGCCACGCTCGTAGCCACCGGCGGTAGCGGCGGGTACACGTGGTCGGTCACCGGCACGCTCCCCGCCGGTCTGTCGATCTCGACGACCGGTGTCATCTCCGGCACTCCGACGGCGCTTGGCACCTCGACGTTCACCGTCGTGGCCCGCGACACCTCCGGCCGCTCGTCCTCGCGCTCGCTGTCGATCGCGATCGTGGCGGCGCCCACCATCACCACCACCTCCCTCAACTCGGTCCTCGTGAACGGCGTCTTCTCCGTCACCCTGGCGGCCACCGCCGGCGCCGGCGTGCGCACGTGGTCGGTGTCGTCGGGGGCACTGCCCACCGGAGCCACGCTGTCGTCGACGGGCGTGCTCAGCGGAACAGTTGCCACTGCTGGCACGTATTCGTTCACGGTGCTCGTCACCGACGAGCTCGGCCGCACCGACGACCAGGCACTCACACTGGTGGTCGTGAGTCCGGTGTCGATCACAACGGTGTCGCTGCCCGGCGCGACGGTCGGCGTCGCGTACAGCACCACCCTCGCCGCCACGGGCGGCTCGGGCACGTACACATGGACAGCGACGGGCGTGCCAGCAGGCATGTCGCTGAGCACTGACGGGGTGCTGTCGGGAACCCCGAGCACCGGCGCCACGTCGTCGATCGCGTTCACCGCTACCGACAACGGCACCCCGGTGCGTACGTCGACTCGCTCGCTGTCGCTGGTGGTGTCGGCACCATTGGTGGTGACCACTGCGTCGCTGAATTCGGTGGTTGCGGGGTCTGCCTTCTCGTTCACGCTGGCGAGCACGGGCGGCTCGGGCACGAAGACGTGGTCGATCGCGAGCGGGACCCTGCCCGCCGGGGCGACGCTGTCGACGGGCGGCGTGCTGTCGGGCACGGTGGCGACAGCGGGCTCGACTTCGTTCGCGGTGCGGGTGACCGATGCGGGTGGCCGCACCGACGACCAGGACCTCACCCTGGTCGCAGTGAACCCCGTCAGCATCACCACCTCATCGCTGCCGGCTGCGACGGTCGATGCCGCCTACAGCACCACGCTCGTTGCCACGGGCGGCTCGGGTACCTACACGTGGACGGCAACGGGCGTGCCGGCCGGACTCTCGCTGAGCTCGACCGGCGTGCTGTCGGGCACACCGACGGCTGCAGCGACGTCGTCGATCTCGTTCACGGTGAGCGACAACGGCACCCCGGTGCGCACGTCGACGCGCTCGCTGTCGCTGGTGGTGTCGACCTCGCTCGTGGTGACCACCGCGTCGCTGAATTCGGTGGTTGCGGGGTCTGCCTTCTCGTTCACGCTGGCGAGCACGGGCGGCTCGGGCACGAAGACGTGGTCGATCGCGAGCGGGAGCCTGCCCGCCGGGGCGACGCTGTCGACGGGCGGCGTGCTGTCGGGCACGGTGGCGTCGGCGGGCTCATCTGCGTTCACGGTGCGGGTGACCGATGCCGGTGGCCGCACCGACGACCAGGACCTCACCCTGGTCGTGGTCAGTCCGATCTCAATCACCACTTCATCGATGCCCGAGGGCACCGTCGACGCGGTCTACGGCGCCACGATGGCCGCCACCGGCGGCAGCGGCACGTACGCATGGTCGGCCACCGGCCTGCCGGTCGGCCTCGCGATCGACCCGTCCACGGGGGCTGTCTCGGGCACGCCGACGGCGGCAGGCACCTCGGTGGTCTCGGTGACCGTGACCGACAGCGGCACGCCGGTGCGCTCGGCGACGCGC
>JBJOMQ010000124.1:0-7407 GCA_046052275.1 Actinomycetota bacterium
ACACCCAGGCCTCTCCTGATCCGGTGCTCTGCGCATCGGGGCTGCCGGACACGCCGATCACGTAGTCCATGACGAGGACGACGACGTTGTGCGTCGTGATCACGGAATTCGTGCCCGCATCCTCGTGGACGTCGCCGTTCTGCTTCCGCTCGTAGAGGCCCGTGCTGGGATTCCATGTCCATTCGGCGTCGTAGATGCCCATCTCGACTCGAACACCGTTGGCGACGATGCCGGGCACCTCGTCGTCGGCGCTGCGGTACTCGAAGAGCTTCGGCGGCAGGCCCCACCCCTCGAGCGCCAACTCCCAGAGCTTCGTGGTGCGCGAGTAGAGGTTGTGGGGCTGCTTGCGTGACGGCTCTCGGTAGTAGGCCGGCACTCGGCTCGGGCCCATGTTGACGAGATCGCTGTCGTCGACCTCGTTGGTGACGGTGGCATTGCCGCCGCTCCAGGCGAACAGCGGCTTGTTCAGGCATCCGAAGAGGTCGATGTCCTGCAGGCGACCCGACCTGATGGGTCCGACGGGGTCACTGCCCTGACTGTGGAACACCATCGCGAAGCGCGTGATGTTGTCGTTGACGATCTCCTCGACGACGATGTCGGCCGCGTTGAACCCGGTCTGCGGATTTGCAGCAGGCGCATTGTCGATCTTCACGACGAGCGCTGGGCGGTCGGTGAAGCCCTCGGCCACGGGCAGGCCGGTGAGCGGATACACCGGCACCGGGATGGTGGTCGTGGTGGGAGGGATCGTGGTGGTGGACGTCGTCGACGAGGTGGTCGACGCAATCGTCGTGGCGGGCTCGGATGTGGTGGCGGGCGACGTGGCAGGTTCGCCGCTGCAGGCGGCGGCGAGCACGGCACTGGCGCTGAGGAGCGCCACCGCCAGCCGCCGGCCGACGCCGGGGGAGGTCGGATTGGTCGATGTCATGCGGCCGCCATTCTTGCAGCGGCTCGGTATGCGCACGTGGCACGCCGGTAGCCTGACGGCGTGACTTCTGCCGCTCCCGCGACTGACGCGACCGACGCCCCCGACATGATCGTCACGATCACGCCGGCGGCCCTCGCCGAACTGCTGGCGCTGCGCGACACCGAGCCGGATGCCGCAACGCTCGGCCTCAGGCTCGAGGTGATCAGCAAGCCGGGCGAGGACTTTGCCTACGACCTGAGCTTTGATGTGGTCACCACCGCAGCGTTCACCGACGAGGTGCGCACCCACCGCAGCGGCGACCACTCGTTGAAGGTGATCATCCCGGCGACGAGCATCAGCCTCATCAGCGGCGCCACGCTCGACCACTCGTCCTCAGCGGGCCTCGTGATTCGCAATCCGAACAAGCCGCTGCCGCCGTCCGTCGAGGGACTCGTGCGCGACGACGAGCTCAGCGCACGGATCGAGACCGTCATCAGCGCTGACGTCAATCCGGCACTTGCGGCTCATGGCGGATTCGTCACGTATGTCGGCCACGACAGCGAGGGCACTGCGTACCTCACCATGGGCGGGGGCTGCCATGGCTGCTCCATGAGCCGGATGACCATGCTCGACGGCGTGCAGACGATGGTGGTCGAGTCGATCCCCGAGATCGAGCGAGTCCGCGATCTCACCGATCATTCCTCCGGCGAGAACCCCTACTACCACTGATCTCGCCGCGGCTGGCTGGATCAGCCGTCGAACCAGAAGTCGCGCACCGGACTGCCGGTCTCGAACCAGTACCACCCATCGCCGATCGCCACCAGCTCCCTGATGCCGCCAGCGGCCTCGATGGAGCCGTCGGGGCTGTAGGCAAGGCCTGTTCCCGAGTCGGGTGGTGCGTCCGGCGCATCGTCGACCTCGACGTAGAGGCGCAGTCCCCCGTCGACAGTGCGCACCACTGCATTGCCCCAGCACCATCGCCCCGTGGTGTCGGCTGAGAAGTCGAGATCGGTGCGGGCCGCCTCCGTCATCGCGGCGTCGCACTGGGCCCAGCGCAATCGCGCCGGCCCGCCGACGAGTACGAATCCGCCGACGACGAGCGTGACGGCAAGCCACGCCGTCCACCAGCGCGCCGAGTGGCCGGTGCGGCGCAGCTCCTCGACGGCGGTGCGTACGAGGAAGCCGAAGACGGCCATCGCCCAGAGGGCGCCGCCGTTCCATCGCTGGCCGGGATCGCTGAGATCCCAGGCGATGCCGGGTGCCAGCACGGCAGGCAGCACGAAGACGGCGATTGCGACCAGACGCGGATGGCGGGTGATGAGCGGATGCGTGCCGACCTCGCTGAGCAGCGCCGACTGCTGGGTGATCACCCACCGCGTGCCGAGCGGCGTGAGCTGCAGCACGACGGCGAGCGCCACGAGCCACAGCAGCGTCCAGAACGGGGCGAGCGGGAAGAAGAAGGCCGCAAGGCCGACGATGAGTGCGGCGCTCGCGATGGCCCAGCCCCAGCCGGGACGCGAGTCGTCGGTCACGTCGCCGATCCTACGCAGCGTCGCCGATGGCCCCGAGCAGGTCGGCGATGAGGTCGCCAGCATCCTCGAGGCCCACCGAGATGCGCAGCAGGCCGGCCGTGACCCCCTGCTCTGCGGCCTCGGCGGCAGTCAGGCTGGCGTGGGTGGTGGTACACGGATGGCAGATCAGGGTCTCTGGGCCGCCGAGCGAGGTGGCCACGCGGATGATGGAGAGCGCCGACATCAGCCGCTCGGCTGCGGGGCGGCCGCCGCCCATCTCGAATGCGAGGACTGTCCCGAAGTGGTGCATCTGCCGGCATGCCGTGGCGTGCTGGGGGTGCGAGTCGAGGCCCGGATAGTGCACTGCTGACACCGCCGTGCACTCGGCGAGTGCACGCGCCAGCGCAAGCGCGGTCGTCGACTGGCGCTGGGTGCGCACGTCGAGTGTGCGAATGCCGCGTAGGGCATTGAGCGCATCGAACGGCGAGGGAGTCGCACCGTGGAGCACGCCGTATCCCCAGATTGCGTCGATGAGGTCGCGTTCGCCGCTGACCACGCCGAGCGTGGCGTCGTTGTGTCCGGCAATGCCCTTCGTCGCCGAATGCAGCGAGAGGCTGACACCGTGGTCGAGCGGTTGCTGCCCGAGCGGCGTGGCGAAGGTGGAGTCGACGAGCGTGATGGGGCCGCCGATGCTGCCGAGCTCGTCGAGGTCGACGATGCCGAGCGTGGGGTTCGAGGGCGTCTCGGCCAGCACGAGCATCGTGCGACCCGGCTCGACTGCGCTGGCGAAGGCACCTGGCTGCGTGCCGTCGACGAAGGTGACGTCGATGCCGAAGCGCGCGCACGGGCCCTGCAGGAAGGCGAGTGTTGCGGAGTACAGCGTTCGCTGGGCGACGATGTGGCTGCCACTCCCGCACAGCGCCAGCACGACGGTGCTGAGCGCGCCCATCCCGCTGGCGAACGCCAGTGCCGCCTCGGCCCCCTCGAGGTCGGCGACCGCCTCTTCGAAGGCCTGCACGGTGGGATTCCCATAACGGCTGTAGAACTCGTCGGAGCGCTGCCCGACGGCGCGACGGTGCGCATCGTCGAAGTCGGTGCTCTCCCACACCGAGCTCGCCCACAGCGGGGGCGCCAGTGACCGCTCGTGGCGGCCGCTGAGGATGGCTCGCGTGGCCGGCTGGAGCCGGTCGGGCGTGTCGGGCATGGGGAGAGGCTAGGTCCTGTGCGTCAGCGCGACAGCCGCTGCAGCACGTTGCGGGTCACCTGGCCGACAGCAGGATCGGCGAGGGCATACACCCAGTCGGTGGACCCGATGGTGGCCACCGTGCCGGCGCTGCTCGGACGGCAGGTGAGCATGACCGCATTGCCGTGGCGGACGCGGGCGATCGAGTCGGCACTCTCGTCGCCATACAGCCGAGATGCGACGAACTCGAGGTCGCACTGCTCGCTGCTTGCTGCCACTGATGCCGGATAGTCGCCGGCCCCGAGATTCGAGGACGGGGCGAATGCCACGACCTCGATGTCGGGTGGCCTATCGGGATTCACCGACACCGGAAGGCCGTACTCGTCGAAGCCCAGCCGGCAGCCGACGGTCTCGTAGCCCACGGCGCCGTGCGCGGCGCCGAGTTGGTCGCCGTATCTCAGGCCCGTCCCCTCGAGCATCCAGTGCGTGTCGCGGTACACGGTGAACCCGCCCGATGCCCGTGGCGTCGAACGGCCGAATCGGCTGTAGAGCCCGAACGCCGAGCCCGCGCCGAGGAACCACCACTCGGGGCGCCCGACGACAGGATCGCACCACATGCCTGACATCGACTCGGCGTTGTCGGTGCCGAGCACCGGGTCGTCGCGATGGGCGCGGTACTTGTAGGCGGTCATGTCGCGACCGCCACGCGACAGGCGCACCTGCCAGAACATGGTGTTGCCGGAGAAGCTGGCGTAGTTGCCGCCGTCGGCAACGTGGCGCTCGATGGTGTCGCGCTGTGCCGCAGACCAGTACTCGTCGTGCCCGACGCCGAGGACGAGCCGATAGCCGCCGACCACCGAGGGTCGCTGTTCGAGATCGCTCGACACGGCGTAGTCGAATTCGATGCCCTGCGACTCGGCCCATTCGACGAAGCGGCGCTCGTAGGCGAACCAGCCCGACGAGCTCATGTAGCCGGGATAGCCATTCGCCCAGCGGTACTCCTGATAGGCGGCGCCGTCGGTGTCGGGCTCGGCGCCGGGCGCGGTGACAGGACTCTTGCGGTCGATGTTGTCGACACGCGGCCGCATCAGCAGCCCGCGGCCGAATGGGCGGTCGAAGCTCACCTGGTGTCCGCCGGTGTAGAGGCTCCTGCCACCCCAGTTGTTGTAGGCGTTGTAGGTGTTGGTGGCGAGGACGAGCAGCATCGGCGAGGTTGGCCTGGCCGCCCGCACCACGAACAGGGCGTGGCCGACGGCGCGCTCGTGCACGGCACCGTGGGCGTGCAGCGTGACGAGATAGGCCCCGCTGCGCCAGTCGGCGGCGACGGGGATCTCGAGGCTCGATGGCCAGCCGCATCCGGACGCGTCGGCCGTGTCGGGGGTGGGATGGGCGACCCCGGCGAGGTCGGTCGCCGACCACACCGGTGACGCCGGACCGTCACCTCCCCACCGTGAGACCGAGACGTCGTAGCGCTCAGTCGCGCACCATGCGTGGAGTCGCACCACGTCGCCTGGTGCGTAACTGAGCCTGTCGCAGTACGCCTCGACTGCGTCGTAGTGGGTGACGTCGTCGGCCATGGTGCCTCCTGGCGGGTTCAGCGTCCGGCGCGCAGGAGCGTGCCGGGCAGTGCGCCGGTGAACTCGTCGTGGTCGACGGTGCGCGTGCCGGCGACCCACGTGCCCACATAACCGCGTGCGCGCTGCACCAGGCGACGGCCGCCGGCGGGCAGGTCGTAGGCCATCCGCGGCACGTCGAACGACAGTCGGCCGTAGTCGATGAGGTTCAGGTCGGCTCGCCACCCGGGCGCGACGACGCCGCGATCGCGCATTCCATAGAGCGCAGCAGTCTGGGCCGTCTGGCGGTGCACGACGTGCTCGAGCGGGAGTCGGTCGCCACGCGTCCGGTCGCGGGTCCAGTGGGTGAGCATGAAAGTTGGCATGCCCCCGTCGCAGATGGCGCCGCAGTGGGCGCCGCCGTCGGAGAGTCCCATGCGCGTGTGCGGGTGACGGTGGGCCTCGGCGGTGAAGCCGAGGTCGCCGTAGCCGTAGTTGAAGAATGGTGCGTACAGCATCCCGCGGCCGTCGTCGTGCAGCAGCTGATCGAGCACGATCTGCATCGGCGGCACGCCGGAGCGCTGCGAGGTGCCGAGCACGCTGTCGTCGGGGTGTGGTTCGTAGTCGATGTCGGCGCCGTCGACGACCCACATCTTGTGGAAGGCGCTCTGCACTGCGGCGCGGAACAGGCCATCGTCGGGAGTGTCGTGAATGATTCGCCGCCGACGCTCGGGGTCGCGGAGTGACGCCACGCGCTCGGCATGCGGGAGGTGGTCGATCTCGCGGTAGGCGGGATGGAACATCAGCGGGTGCACGCTGCCCTCGAGGCAGTAGAGGATGCCGATGCTGCGGCCCGCTACCTGAGCCACGATCGGGAGACCGTCGGCGTTCGCCTCGTCGAGGAGTCGCAGCACCTCGCGCCACAGGTCGGGCGCGGTGTCGGGCTGGCTGAGGTTGACGCTCACCGGGTGACCGGTGCGCGCCGCCACCTTGCGCATCCACGGCCATTCACTCACCGGCACCTTGGCGTGCTCGGGAGCGAACTGGAACACGCCGTGTCCAGCGGCGGCGATGGCATCGGCGATACCCAGCAGTTCGCGCTCGTCGGCGGTGGTGCCGGGCACCAAGACGCCGTCCTTGGCGCGGTGGAGCGGCGTGCGCGAGGTGGTGAATCCGAAGGCCCCGGCGCGGAGTGCATCGCCGACGATGTCGGCCATGCGGCGGATGTCGTCGTCAGTTGCAGGCTCGTTGGCGGCACCGCGGTCGCCCATCACGTAGGCGCGCACCGGACCGTGGCCGATCTGGGCAGCGATGTCGAGTGCGCGCGGCATGGTGGCAAGGACGTCGAGGTACTCGGGGAAGCTCTCCCATCCCCACGCGATTCCCTCGGCGAGTGCGCTGCCGGGAATGTCTTCGACCCCTTCCATCAATTGGATGAGCCAGTCGTGTCGGTCGGGAGCGGCGGGTGCGAACCCGACGCCGCAGTTGCCCATCACCACCGTCGTCACGCCATGCCAGCCCGACGGGGTGACGTAGGGATCCCATGTGGCCTGGGCGTCGTAGTGCGTGTGGACGTCGACGAATCCGGGCGTGAGCAGCAGGCCGTCGGCGTCGACGACAGTGCGGCCGCTGCCGGTGATTGTGCCGACGTCGACGATGCGGTCGCCGTCGACTGCTACGTCGGCGTGCCGGGCTGCAGTTCCGGTGCCGTCGACGAGGAGAGCGTTCCGAATGACGAGGTCGTGTGTCATGGGAAGAGGGCCAGATCGTGGAGGAGTCCGTTTGAGGAGATCGCCGAGTCGTGCTCGAACGTACGCGTGCCCGCACGGTCGGTGAAGCGGCCACCGGCTTCCTCGACCACCACCATCACGGCGGCGAGGTCGTACGGCTCGAGGCCGATTGCGTCGACAGCGATGTCGACCGCCCCCTCGGCGACGAGCATGTGCTGCCAGAAGTCGCCGAAGCCCCGCGCCCGGTAGGCGCGCTCTTGCAGCCCGACGAGGTGTTGCATACCGCCGATCTCCGACCAGCCGGGCGAGTAGGTCACGCACACCTGTGCCTCGTCGAGCCGAGACACCGTCGAGACCCGGCACCGCTGGCCATCGGCGAAGGCGCCGAGGCCGGCCGCCGCCCACCACCGTCGTCCCATGACAGGTGCCGAGACGACGCCCACCACGGCGCCGAGCTCGCGGTGGGTGAGCGCGATGAGCGACGCCCAGACGGGGATGCCGCGTACGAAGTTGCTCGTGCCGTCGA
>JBJOMQ010000125.1:0-7375 GCA_046052275.1 Actinomycetota bacterium
CGGACAGATGAAGTAGCTGATGCCCCGGTGCTTGGGGGCATCAGGGTCTGTACGGGAGATGAGAATGCCGAACTTCGAGTACTGGGCGAGACTCGTCCAGATCTTCTGTCCGTTGACGACGAACTCGTCGCCGTCGCGCACCGCTCTCGTGCCGAGGCTGGCGAGATCGCTGCCGGCACCTGGCTCGCTGAAGAGCTGGCACCACATCTCTTCGCCGGCGAGCATCGGCACCAGGTAGCGCTGCCGCTGCGCCTCCGTGCCGGCATGTACCAGCGTGGGGCCGGCCCAGCCGATGCCGATGGGGTTCACCGGGCGCCGGACTCCGGCGCGTGCCAGCTCGTCGTCGATCACCAGCTGGTGCACAGGGTCCGCATCGAGACCCCACGGGGAGGGCCAGTGGGGCGCCACATAGCCGGCCTCGGCCAGCTGCCGCCCAGAGGGGCGAGGGTGCCGATCGAGCCACTCGCGCACGGCGACACGACGCGGGTCGTCCTCGGCCGGCAGCTCGAAGTCCATGCGACCACCGTATTCGTGACGATGGGGGCACCACGACGCTGGCGGATCGGACGCCACCGAATCGGACCACCTCGCTCAGCACCGCTACCGTCGGCTCCCATGTCAGCGGGCTGGAACATCGCCGAGATCTGGGAGCGCATCGCCGACCGACTTCCCGATGCGCCCGCGCTCGTCGACCAGCGCGGAACGCTGACGTGGGCCGAGTTCGACCGGCGCGCAGACGGCGTTGCCGCCACCCTGCTCGAGCACGGCGCAGGCCACCAGGACAAGGTCGCCCAGTACCTGTACAACTGCCCCGAGTACCTCGAGAGCATGTTCGGCCTCTACAAGGCGGCGCTGGTGCCGGTGAACACCAACTACCGGTACACCGACGACGAGCTCGTCTACCTGTGGGACAACGCCGACGCCGTCGCCGTGGTCTTTCATTCGTCGTTCGCCGAGCGGTGCGCCAGGGTGCGCAATCGCCTGCCGAAGGTGCGGACATGGCTGTGCGTCGACGACACGCGCAGCGAATGTCCCGACTGGGCGATCCCCTACGAGTCGGCAGCGACGTCGGCGTCGTCGCGCACCGTGCCGTCGTGGGGTCGCAGTCCCGACGACCTCTACATCCTCTACACCGGCGGCACGACCGGCATGCCGAAGGGCGTGATGTGGCGACAGGACGACATGGTCGGCAGCCTCGACGCGCCGTCGAAACGGCCCCTGCCCTCGGCGCCCGGCTGGGACTCGTTCGACGGTCGCATTGCGGGGCCCGGCCCGCGCAACCTGCCCGCAGCGCCGCTGATGCACGGCACCGGCGCATTCAACGCAATGTGGAACCTGATGCTCGGTGGCTCGGTGGTCACGCTGGCGGGTCGGCACTTCGACCCTGTCGAGCTGCTCGACGCCATCGAGCACTACCGCGTGAACAGCATGTCGATCGTCGGCGATGCGTTCGCCAAGCCCATCCTGCGCGCCCTCGATGCCGAGCCCGGACGATGGGACATCTCGTCGCTGCGCGTCGTCGTGTCGAGCGGCGTCATCTGGGCATCTGACACCAAGGCGGGCCTGCTGCGTCACAACGAGCGGCTCATCATGATCGACAGCCTCGGCAGCAGCGAGGCCATCGGCATGGCAACCAGCACCACGACGGCGGCTACCTCAACTGCGCCGGCCTCCACGGCCACCTTCTCACTCGGCCCCAACACCAAGGTGCTCACCGAGGACGGCCGAGAGGTGCAACCCGGGAGCGGCGAGCGCGGCCGCGTCGCCCTCCGCGGCCGCACGCCCATCGGCTACTACAAGGACGAGGCCAAGTCGGCAGCGACATTCGTGGTGGTCGACGGCGTCCGCTGGAGCATTCCCGGCGACTGGGCAGAGGTCGACGCCGACGGCACGCTGCGCCTCTACGGCCGAGGCAGCCAGTGCATCAACACCGGCGGCGAGAAGGTGTACCCCGAGGAAGTCGAAGAGGCGCTGAAGACGCATCCGTCCGTCGCCGACGCCGCAGTGGTCGGAGTTCCCGACGAGCGCTTCGGCGAGGCGATCACGGCCCTCGTCGAACTGCACGAGGGCGCAGCGCTCGAGCCGGCTGCACTCGTTGCGCATGTCCGGGCTCACCACGCCGCCTACAAGGCACCCCGCCACGTGATGGCCATCGACACGGTCGGCCGGGCCGCCAACGGCAAGCTCGACTACAAGCGCCTGAAGGCGCACGCTCTCGAGCAGCTCGGGCTCTGACGCCCGAGTTTCTCCGCCGCATCCGGCGGCCGGTACCGTCGCCCGCATGGCAGATCTCGGATTCGACGGCAAGGTCGTGGTCATCACCGGCGCAGGCGGCGGCCTCGGACGCCAGCACGCCCTGCTGATGGCACAGCGCGGTGCGCTCGTCGTGGTCAACGACCTCGGCGGCGCAGTCGACGGCAGCGGGAGCGACAAGGGTGCCGCAGAGCGCGTCGTCGACGAGATCCGCGGCCTCGGTGGCGAGGCCGTCGCCGACACCAACTCGGTGAGCACCCCGGAGGGAGGTGCCGCCATCATCGATACGGCAGTGACGGCCTTCGGCCGCGTCGACGTGGTCGTCAACAACGCTGGCATCCTGCGCGACAAGGCATTCCACAACATGGAGCCCGACCTGCTCGACCCGGTGCTCGACGTGCACCTGCGCGGCGCGTTCAACGTCACCCGCCCGGCGTGGGCCCTCATGCGCGAGCAGGGCTACGGCCGCATCGTGAGCACGTCGTCGGCGGCTGGCATCTTCGGCAACTTCGGCCAGACCAACTACGGGGCCGCGAAGATGGGTCTCGTCGGTTTCACCCGGGTGCTCGCCGTCGAGGGAGCGAAGTACAACATCAAGGCCAACGCGATCGCACCGCTGGCCTTCACGCGCATGACCGAGAATCTGCTCGGCGCGCTCGGCGAGAAGCTCGATCCCGCCCTCGTGTCGCCACTCGTGGCCTTCCTGGCGCACGACGACTGCCCCGTGAGCGGCCAGACCTTCAGCGTCGGCGGCGGCAGGGTGGCCCACGTCTTCATCGCCGAGACGCAGGGCTACTACAACGCTGAACTGTCACTCGAGGACGTGCGCGACCACTGGGACCAGATCACCGACCGCACCGGCTTCGCCGTGCCCGGCAACATCGCCGAGGAGACTGCGCTCTTCCTGCCGTTCTTCAAGTGACGGTCGCCAGGTGACGCAGCGCACCGAGGCACACGGGCACGCACCGGAGCAACGGTGATCGACGTCGACGACTTCGCGGCTGCCGCCCGGTCGTGGTTGGCCGACAACGCCGAGCACGCGCCACGCGACTACGGCGCCATCTGCCCGGTCGACCTCGTCGACAGGGGACTCGACTGGCAGCGGCGGCTGTTCGCCGCTGGCTTCGCCGGCATCCACTGGCCGGCCGAGTTCGGCGGCCGCGGCCTCACGGCCGACCACAACGCAGCGTGGCAGCTCGAGTGCGCCATCGCCGGCGTGCCGAGTGCGTTCAACATGGTGGGCCTCGTCCTCGCCGGGCAGGCAATCCAGCGGTTCGGCACACCCGACCAGCAGCAGCGACACCTCCGGGCCACGCTGGCGGCGGAGCGCGTGTGGTGCCAGCTGTTCAGCGAGCCCGGCGCCGGAAGCGACCTCGCCGGGCTGAGCACCAGAGCCGAGCGCGACGGCGACCGCTTCATCGTCAATGGCCAAAAGGTGTGGTGCAGCGGGGGCCGCTACAGCGACTGGGGGATCCTCATGGCGCGCACCTCGCACGAGGCTCGCTCTCACGAGGGGATCTCGTTCTTCCTGTGCCCGATGCACCTCCCGGGTATCGACGTGCGTCCGCTTCGACAGATGACCGGCGAGTCGGAATTCGACGAGGTGTTCTTCACCGACGTCGTGCTCGAGGCCGACAGCCTGCTCGGGCCACTGCACGGCGGGTGGGGCGTGGGCATGGCCGTGCTCACCAGCGAGCGCGGCCACATCGGCACGAGTGTGATCGGACTCGAGCGTCGTCTCGAGCAGATGGCGCGGCTCGGCGAGCGCAGCGACATCACGCCGGTGCACGCACAGCGGCTTGCGAGGCTGCTGAGTGCCGGCCATGCGTACCGGTCTCTCGCCCAGCGTCAGGGACCCGTGGCGAGCACGGCAGCGAGCCTGATGAAGCTCGGCATCACCGAGATGATGTTCGACAGCGCTGCGCTGCGCGCCGACCTCGCCGGCGCCGAGGCCATGCTCGACGGCCCCGAGTCCTTCGGGATGCTGCAGGCGCCCGGCGGCCGGATCGCCGGCGGCACGAGCCAGGTGCAGCGCACCATCATCGGCGAGCGACTGCTCGGCCTGCCGCGCGAGCCACGGACAGCAACCTGAGATGCGCGTACCGGCGCACATTCCCTCGACCGACGGCGTCGACGTCGCAGTGCACGACCTCGGCCTGCCGTTCATGGGCCTGACCTCGCTCGGCCCATCATTGCTCGGCCCATCACTTCTCGGTGATGAAGCCGACCGCGCCCGTCCGCTGCTCGTGTCGCATGCCACCGGCTTCCACGGGCGGTGCTACCTGCCGCTCGCTCGCCACCTGGCAGCCCGACCCAGCGCTCCGCTGCGGGCGATTGCATTCGACTACCGCGGACACGGCGATACCCCGCGCCCGCACGGCCCGGTCGACTGGCACCGCTACGGCGACGATGTCGAAGCGGTGGCGATGTGGCTGCGCGAGGCCACCGGCGAGGCTGTCGACGCCTTCGGGCACTCGATGGGCGGCGCCTGCCTGCTGATGGTGGCGGCCCGGCAGCCCGGTCTGTTCCGGCGCCTCGTCGTGTTCGAACCCATCGTGTTCCCGCCCGAGGGGCTGCGGCCCGAGCATCGCGACGACGCAGACCCTGACGACAATCCGATGGTGCGCGGCGCACGCCGCCGGCGCGCCGTGTTCGCCAGCCACCAGGCGGCGATCGACAACTACGGTGCCAAGCCACCGCTCAGCATCTTCACCGCCGAGTCGCTCGAGGCGTACGTCGTGCACGGCTTCACACCCGACCCGGAGGGCGTGCGGCTGAAGTGCTCGCCCGACACCGAGGCAGAGACCTTCGCTACCGGCACCCGTCACGACACGTGGGAGCGGCTGCCCTCGATCGACATTCCCACGCTGGTGATCGCCGGGCGGGTCGAACAACTGCAGCCCTCGTCGATCTCGAGGGCCATCGCCGACCGACTGCCGCGCGGCCGCTATCTCGAGCTCGGTCACCTGTCGCACTTCGGCCCGATGAGCCACCCGGGCGAGGTCGCCGACCTCGTCGCCGACGCGCTGTCCTGACAACTCACTGGTGCCGGGCAGCATCGCCGGCTGGCCGACAGCATGTCCCAACCCACGCGCACCCCCTCCGTAGAGTCGGCGTCATGTACCCAGTCCCCACCACGCTCTCGCCGAGTCGCGTCGACTCGTTCCTCAAGTGCCCGCTCGCCTTCCGCTTCTCAAGCATCGAACGCCTTCCCGAGCCGCCGAGCGCCCCGGCCACCAAGGGCTCGCTCGTGCACCGCGCCCTCGAGTTGCTGCTCACCCTGCCGGCCGCCGAGCGCACCCGCGCTGCCGGCGACGAGTGCTTCGAGCAGGCCGCCGCCGAGTATCTCAGCGAGCCCGACTTCACCGGCCTGCAGCTCTCCGAGGCCGAGGCCGCCGAGTTCTTCGCCGATGCCCGCACGCTGGCGCAGGGCTACTTCGACATCGAGAACCCCGCCGACGTGCAGCCGGTCGGTCTCGAACTGCGAGTCGAGGCGCCCGTCGGCGACGTGCTGCTGCGCGGCATCATCGACCGACTCGAGCTCGACGCCGACGGCCGCTACGTCATCACCGACTACAAGTCGAGCACGGCGCCCCCTCCCGCCTACCAGGCCGAGAAGTTCCACCAACTGCAGAGCTACGCCTACATGGTCGAGCATGTCTACGGGCAGCGGCCCGCCACCCTCCGTCTCATGTACCTGCGCTGCGGCAGCGTGATCTCATCGTCGCCCACCGGCCCGTCGCTGCGCGCTGCGGCGAACCGCACCACGGCGGTCCACCAGGCAGTGGCAACCGCGTGCGCAACGGGCAACTTCGCTGCGAAGCGCTCGAACCTGTGCTCGTACTGCTTCTTCAAGGACTGGTGCCCCGAGTTCGGGGGCGATCCCGAGGCCGCACGAACCGAGGTGCCCATCCGCCTGGCCGAGCGGGCAGGCTGAGCGCGCCAGCGCCGCCTGCCAACATGGCGGGGTGAGCGCCGTCGCAGCATTCGACCAGCGGGCCGACGCCGCGCTCGAGCGGTTCAGGGGACGTCGTCCCCTCGACCGCACGATGGTGGCCGCCAGCGAGCTTGGCGACTTCGCCCTCGTCTGGCACATCGCCGGCGCCGCCCGCGGCCTCACCGGTGACGCCCGCGCGACGCAGGCATTCGTGTTCGCAGCGCTCCTCGGCGCCGAGAGCCTGCTCGTCAACCAGGGGATCAAGCGGCTGTTCCGCCGCTCCCGGCCCACTGCGTCGGGCGACCCGCGGCTCACCGTGCGCACCCCGTCGACCAGCTCGTTCCCCAGCGGCCACGCCTCCTCGGCGTTCTTCGCAGCCACGCTGCTCACGTCGTGGGACGGTGCGGCCCTCGCCCCGCTGTGGTTCGGCATCGCCGCTGTCGTCGCCATGAGCCGTGTCTACGTGCGCATCCACCACGCCTCCGACGTGGTCGGCGGCGCCGTGGTGGGCGCTGCCCTTGCCGTGGCAGCTCGGGCGCTGCTCACCATGACACCCTGGGCGTAGCTGCACGGGGCGGCCGGCTCGGCCCGACAGGGCACGGGTCGCCGCCGTTAGCCTCTCTGGGCATGTCGGCGGCGCCTGGACCCATGCCTCGATTCGACCGTGCGATGTCGGACGCCGAGGCCCTGATGTGGCGGCTCGAGAAGGACCCGCACCTCAGCAGCACGTTCTCGAATGTCACCGTGCTCGACCGTCCGGTCGAGATCGACCGGCTCCTTCGGCGCATGGAGCGAGCTGTCTACGCAGTCCCCCGCCTTCGCCAGCGGGTGCAGCCGACACCTGCCAACATCTCGCCTCCCGTCTGGGTCGACGATCCGAACTTCGACATCCACTTCCACGTCCGGCACCTCGCGCTGCCGGCGCCGGGTTCGATGCGACAGTTGCTCGACCTCGCCTCGATGCTGACCGCCGATGCCTTCGACCGCACGCGCCCCCTGTGGCAGTTCTTCGTCGTCGATGGTCTCGAGGGCGGCCGCGGTGCCCTCATCGAGAAGTTCCACCACACCCTCGTCGACGGCGAGGCCGGCGTGCAGGTGTCGCTGCAGTTCCTCGACCTCGAGCGCGATCCCGTCGAGCCGCCGCCGCTCGATCCCGATCTCGTGGCCGCCGCACACGAGGCCGAG
>JBJOMQ010000126.1:0-7297 GCA_046052275.1 Actinomycetota bacterium
CCTCTTCAGGCCGGCCGTTCAACTTGGTGGCGGGGGCAGGATTTGAACCTGCGACCTTCGGGTTATGAGCCCGACGAGCTACCGGGCTGCTCCACCCCGCGTCGGTAGAGAAGAACCTATCGGCCGGAGAAGTCCTCGGCAACCGGCTGGCCAGCGCCGAACAGCATCCGACGCCAGCCGACGCGCACCGACTCTGCGTTCAGCGTCTCGTCGGTCGGCGGCGGCATCTCGCCGTCTGCCGCCTCGCGCCAATGGCCGGTGCGCACGTTCACGACCACGAATCCCAGCAGCATTGCCCAGGCACCCACGATGAACGCCACGCGGATCGAGGTGAGATCGGCGAGGCCGCCAACGGCGACTAGGCCGATGCCGTACGTCGTGCCGCCAGCGCCCTGCTGCAGCGAGAGCACCCGACCACGTCTCGAGGCGGGCGCATCTCGCTGCACGAACGCGGTCGTGCTGAGGAACATCGCCGTGGCGCAGCCACCGAGGATGAAGATGGTGATCATCGCCGCCAGCCTCGTAGGGGCGAGGGCGAACAGTGTCAGCCACACCGTCAGGGCGATGATCACACCCACCAGCACCGACGACCGCCTGAACCGGGCGAACAACGCAGTCACCACCACACCGCCGAGAATTGCGCCGATTCCCTGCGCCGAGGCGAGCGCACCGGCGAGTCCGGTGCTCCCGTCGAACACGTCGGTGGCATAGAAGGGCACGAGCCCCATGAAGCCGACCGCAGTGACGTTGTAGAGCACCAGCAGTCGGATGCCGTACCAGCACCCAGGTGTGCTCCGCATTGCCCGCCAGCCGTCGCGCAGTCGCTCGACGATGCCGCCATCGCTGCCGAGCGGCGCGAAGGGTCGCCGCACCATCGACACAGCTCCCGCCATCACGAGGAATGTGAGCGCGTTGAACGCCACAGTCCAGGCTGGTCCGACCGCAAAGGCCAGCACAGATGCCAGCAGCGGGCCGACGATTCGGCCGCCATTCCACGAGAAGATGCCCAGCGACAGGATCGCCATCAGCTCTTCGGCCGGGACAAGGTCGGGCAGCATCGCCGAATAGGCGGGCTGGCCCATCGCTCCCATCACGCTCGAGAGCAGGATCAGCGCCGTGAGCACCATCGGCATCCGCACACCAGCCGCCAGCACCACCGCAAGCGAGGCAGTGGCCGCTGCCTGTGCAGTGAGCGCCCAGCCGAACACCTTTCGCCGGTCGTAGCGATCGGCCAGCAGGCCGCCGATCGGGGAGGCGATGCCCTGGGGCATGAAGGTGGCCAGGGCCACGAGACCCGTCTGCAGCGCCGATCCGGTATCGCGTGCGACGAGTGTGCCCACCACGATCAACTGCACCCAGGTGCCGACGTCGCTGATGACCGCTGCTGTCCACAGCAACCGCACCGATCGGTGGCGGAGGGGGACGAACGGATGATTGCGCACAGCAACTATGAGGCTAGTGCGGCATCCTCGGTGCGGCAGAGCCGAATACGTCACACCGCGTCGACTCGCATCGAACCGGTCCCATCACTCCATCGACTCGACAATCTGACGCAGGTGCGGCCACGCCACGGCGAACCCGGGGTGCAGTGGCAGTTCGTCGACGACGTCGAGCGGGACCCACTCCACGGCGTCGGTCTCGAAGTTGATCGACCCGCCGAACCGCTCCGGCACCTCCACGACGACTGTCGTGTACTGCCAGTCGACTGCCGGGGCGAACACGTACTCGCCCACCAGTCGACACCCTTCCGGTGCGGGCCCGACCTCCTCAGAGGCCTCGCGCAGCGCAGCCTCGAATGGCGACTCGCCGGCGTCGATCGCCCCGCCGGCCACCGACCACGTCCCGCCCTCGTGCGCCCACTCAGACCGCCGCTGCACCATCACCAGCGGACCGAGCTCGCTGGTCGAGCGCCAGACGAACAGCACGCCAGCGGCGCCGAAGACACCCCACCGCACGCGCCCATCCGCGCAGCGGATCCAACCGTCGCCCGACCCACGTTGCACGGGCCGACACTACGGGCAGCGGTCCGGATGCAGGCGCAGGCTGCACGCTGGCTGGTCACGCGACGCGGAACCTGCCGCGCCACGACATTTCAATCTTGAAACATCTCGGCGCGAGCGCGACACTCGTGCCGGACCGAGAGTCGGATCCGGCAAGGGGAACGCAATGAGGGTGCTGTGCCTCGGGGGAGGCCCGGCGGGGCTGTACTTCGCCATCTCGATGAAGGTGCGCGACCCTCGCCACGAGGTCGTCGTGCTCGAGCGCAACCGCAGCGATGACACGTTCGGCTGGGGCGTCGTGCTGAGTGACGATGCGCTCGGCCGAATGCAGCGCAACGATCCGCCGAGCACCGACGCCATCCGCTCGAACTTCGCCTACTGGGATGACATCGCCGTCGTACGAGATGGCGTGCGCACCGTGTCGGGCGGCCACGGCTTCGCAGGCATCGGACGGATGAAGATGCTGCTGATCCTGCAACAGCGGGCACGGGAGCTCGGCGTCGAGCTTCAGTTCCAGAACGAGTTCGACAGCGCCGAGCACTACCGCCGCGACTACGACCTCGTCGTCGCCTGCGACGGCATCAACTCACTGGTGCGACGCGAGTACGAGGATGTCTTCAAGCCCGACATCGACCTCCGGCTCTGCAAGTTCATCTGGCTCGGAACCCACCAGAAGTTCGACGACGCCTTCACCTTCATCTTCGAGAACACCCAGCACGGCTGGATGTGGGCACACGCCTACCAGTTCGACGAGAGCACAGCCACCGTCATCGTCGAGTGCACCAAGGACACGTGGGACGCATGGGGCTTCGAGCAGATGAGCAAGGAGGAGACCATCGCCACGTGCGAGAAGGTGTTCTCCGACCATCTCGGTGGTCACGCCCTCATGTCGAATGCCAACCACCTCCGTGGCTCGGCCGTGTGGATGAACTTCCCCCGGGTCGTCTGCGAGCGGTGGTACCACGAGAACGTCGTGCTGATGGGCGACGCCGCGGCAACCGGGCACTTCTCGATCGGCTCGGGCACCCGGCTCGCGTTCGACAGCGCCATTGCCCTTGCCGAGTACCTGCACACCGAGCCCACGATGGAGCTCGCCTTCGAGCGATACCAGGAAGAGCGGCGCACGGAGGTGCTACGGCTGCAGTCGGCCGCGCGCAACAGCCTTGAGTGGTTCGAGCAGTGCGAGCGCTACCTGCACCTCGACCCGGTGCAGTTCAGCTACTCGCTGCTCACCCGATCGCAGCGCATCTCGCACGAGAACCTCCGCCTGCGCGATCCCGACTGGGTGCGCAGCGCCGAGGACTGGTTCCAGCACGAGGCCGGTGGGCAACCCGGTCGGGCACCGATGTTCGCTCCATTCCGCCTGCGCGGCATGGAACTCGTCAACCGCATCGTCGTGTCGCCAATGGCGCAGTACCGGGCTGTCGACGGATGCCCCACCGACTGGCATCTCGTCCACTACGGCGAGCGCGCCAAGGGCGGTGCCGGCCTCGTCACCGTCGAGATGACGTGCGTGTCACCGGAGGGACGCATCACCCCCGGCTGCACAGGCCTCTACGACGCCGAGCACGAGTCGGCATGGCGGCGCATCACCGACTTCGTCCACCGAGAGACCTCAGCGAAGATCAGCTGCCAGATCGGCCACGCAGGTAGGAAGGCAAGCACCCAGGTCGGCTGGGAGGACGCCGATGCTCCACTTGCCGACGGCAACTGGCCGCTGCTGTCGGCATCGGCAATCCCCTGGTCGCCCCGAAACGCGATCCCGAAGCCGATGGACCGCAACGACCTGGACATGGTGACCGCGCAGTTCGTCGCCAGCACCCAGATGGCCCTGCGCGCCGGCTTCGACATGGTCGAGCTTCACGCTGCGCACGGCTACCTGCTCTCGAGCTTCATCTCCCCTGTCTCGAACGACCGCACCGACGAGTACGGCGGATCACTCGAGAACCGGATGCGATACCCGCTCGAGGTGTTCGGCGCAATGCGCGCCGTGTGGCCGTCAGATCGTCCGATGTCGGTGCGCATCAGCGCCAATGACTGGATCGGCGATCACGGCATCACACCCGATGAGGCGGTGCGCATCGCGCAGATGTTCCACGATGCAGGTGCCGACATCATCGACGTATCGGCTGGGCAGACATCCATCGACGCCCGGCCCGTGTACGGCCGGATGTTCCAGACACCCTTCGCCGACCGAATCCGCAACGAAGCCGGCATCGCCACGATGGCGGTCGGCAACATCTACGAGCCAGACCACGTGAACGGCATTCTCATGGCGGGGCGAGCCGACCTCGTGTGCCTCGCCCGGCCACACCTTGCCGATCCCTACTGGACGCTGCACGCCGCGGTGCAACTCGGCGACACCGGGGTGGCATGGCCGCTGCCCTATCTGCCGGGCCGCGACCAGGCTTACCGGCTCGCGCAGCGAACGCAGGAGACGATCCGCGCATGAGCCTTGACGGCCGTCGAGCGCTCGTCACCGGAGGCGGCACCGGACTGGGCGCATCTCTGGCCCGCTGCTTCGCCGCCGCCGGCGCCGAGGTCGTCGTCTGCGGACGCCGACCTAGGCCGCTGCAGGCGCTCGCTGCGTCGACACCCGGGGTGCGCGCCATCGTCGCCGACATCACCGACGAGGCGCAGGTGGCGGCGCTGTACCGGGATGCCGGACATGTCGACATCATCGTGGCGAATGCCGGTGCGGCACGCAGCGCCCCCCTGCACCGAACCACGCTCGAATTGTGGAACGAGATGCTCGCCGCAAACCTCTCCGGAGCGTTCCTCACACTGCGCGACGGCTACGCGCAGCTCAGGACCTCCGACTGGGGCAGGCTGATCACCGTCGCCTCCACTGCCGGGCTCCGCGGCTACGCATATGTCGCCGCCTACACCGCTGCGAAGCACGGTGCCGTCGGACTCACCCGTGCCATCGCTGCCGAGGTGCAGGGCTCGGGCATCACTGCCAACGCGCTGTGCCCCGGCTATCTCGCCACCAGGATGACCGACCGCACGGTCGACAAGATCGTCGCCATCACGGGCCGCACGCGCGAGCAGGCGGTGGCCGCGCTCGCCGCCGACAATCCGCAGGGCCGGCTCATCGAGCCTGACGAGGTCGCACGGGTTGCCCTTGCCCTCTGCCTGCCCGGCCGCGAGCAGATCAATGGAGCCGCGCTCGAGATCGACGGGACCGACTGGTGAGCGAGAGCCTCTCCAAGCGGCGGCTCCGACTCTGGATCCGACTCCTCCTCGTCACTCGGAGTGCCGAGAAGGAACTCGGCGAGTTCATCCGCACCGAGCACGGCACCACGCTGCCGCGCTTCGACGTGCTGGCAGCGCTGCACCGCGCCGACAGGCCGCTCAGCATGACCGAGCTCTCCCGCCAGCTCCTCGTCTCGAACGGCAACACCACTGCGGTCGTCAGGCGTCTCGACGATGATGGCCTCGTGCGACGGACTGCGGCGCAGGGCGACCGCCGTGTCGTCATGGTCGAGCTCACCTCGCGCGGGCGCCAGCAATTCCAGCAGCTCGCCTCGGATCACGAGCAGCGGGTCGACTCGCTGTTCGCCGGCATCACCGATGCCGAGCTGCGCCAGCTCGACGACATCCTCCAGCGACTGTCACCACGAAAGGCCCGCACATGACCTCGATGGCCACGCACCGACCGCAGCACTTCCTCTGGGAGGTGACAGATCGCATCGCCACGATCAGGCTCGACCGACCCGACAGGAAGAACCCCCTCACCTTCGACAGCTACGCCGAACTCCGCGACACCTTCCGCGACCTGGTCTACGCGAACGACGTCGACGTCGTTGTCTTCGCCTCGAATGGCGGCAATTTCTGCTCGGGTGGCGACGTGCACGACATCATCGGACCGCTCGTCCAGATGGACATGAAGCGCCTGCTCCAATTCACCCGCATGACCGGCGACCTCGTCAAGGCCATCATCGGATGCGGCAAGCCGGTCATTGCCGCCGTCGACGGCGTGTGCGTCGGCGCTGGCGCCATCATCGCCATGGCCGCCGACCTGCGCCTCGCCACCCCGGAAGCCAGCACGGCATTCCTCTTCACCAGGGTCGGCCTCGCGGGCTGCGACATGGGGGCCTGCGCAATCCTGCCGCGTCTCATCGGACAGGGCCGTGCAGCAGAACTGCTCTACACCGGTCGGACGATGACGGCCGACGAGGGCGAGCGCTGGGGCTTCTTCAACTCGCTGAACCCTGCGGCCGAGCTCGATGAGGCAGCGATGCGCCTCGCCCGCCGTCTCGCGGCCGGGCCGACCTTCGCCCACGGCATCACCAAGACGCAACTGCACCAAGAGTGGAGCATGAGCCTCGAGCAGGCGATCGAGGCCGAGGCGCAGGCGCAGGCGATCTGCATGCAGACCGCCGACTTCGACATCGCCTACCGGGCATTCGTCGCCAAGGAGAAGCCCGTCTTCACGGGTGAGTGAGCGCCGCACGATGAACCAATCGCCTCACCACTTCCTCAATCCCGCTCACTGGAAGCCTGCACGCGGCTACGCCAATGGCGTTGCCGCCAGCGGGCGCTCGCTGTACCTCGGCGGCATGATCGGCTGGAACGCGCAGCAGGAATTCGAGTCCGACGACTTCGTCGACCAGGTTCGCCAGGCACTTCGCAACATCGTCGAGGTGCTCGCCGAGGCCGGCGCCAGACCAGAGCACCTCGTTCGTCTCACCTGGTACGTCACGTCACGCGACGAGTACCTCGCCAACCTCGAGGGGCTGGGCGCCGCATACCGCGAGGTGATCGGACGCCACTTCCCCGCCATGACGCTCGTCCAGGTGGTCGCGCTCGTCGAGCAGCGGGCCAAGGTCGAGATCGAAGCCACCGCCGTCATGCCAGAGCCTGCACGATGACAGAGGGAGCACTGCGATGACACTTGGACCCACCGGCCACGTCGACACGTTCGCCCGTGACAACCTTCCGCCCCCCGGCGAGTGGCCCGACCTGCTCCTCGACGGATTCGACTACCCCGACTACCTCAATTGCGCCGTTGAGCTCACCGATCGCATGGTCGAGCGAGGCTTCGGCGATCACACCGCCCTCATCGGCAACGGCAGGCGCCGCACCTACAAGGAGCTCGCCGACTGGACGAACCGGCTTGCCCACGCACTCGTCGACGACTACGGCGTGAAGCCCGGCAACCGGGTGCTCATCCGGTCGGCGAACAATCCGGCGATGGTGGCGTGCTGGCTGGCAGCCACGAAGGCGGGCGCCGTGGTGGTGAACACGATGCCGATGCTCCGCGCCGGAGAGCTGTCGAAGATCGTCGACAAGGC
>JBJOMQ010000127.1:0-7282 GCA_046052275.1 Actinomycetota bacterium
CCCGACGCCTCCGCACAGTCCCGGGGCTCGTGCTGGCGGCCCTCGTGCTCGTTGCCGCAGCACCCGTCTGGGTGCCACTGTCGGTGGCTGCCGACCTCGTGCGTGGCCAACGGCGCCTCCCGATCACCCGACTCCTCGCCTTCGCTGTCTGCTGGTCGTGGCTCGAGACGGGCGGTGTCGTGGCGGCGGCATGGCTGTGGGCGACGCGGCGAACCGGCGACCTGCGCGCACACATCCGACTGCAGCGCTGGTGGGCACTGAGCATGATGTCGGCGCTGCAGCGGACCACCGGTCTCGCCATCGCGCCACCCGACCTGTCGCCGCTTCGCAGCGGGCCGGCCGTGATGCTCTGCCGGCATGCCAGCCTCGCCGACTCGCTGCTGAGCGCTTGGGTGCTCGTCGGACATGCCGGACTCGACCCGCGCTACGTGCTGAAGCGAGAGCTGCTGGCCGATCCGTGCCTCGACATCGTCGGCAACCGACTGCGCAATCACTTCCTCGACCGCGACGCCCCTGACGCCGACGTCGAACTCGATGCACTCCGCGCCCTCACCGCCGACATGGGCGCTCGCGACATCGCGGTGATCTTTCCCGAGGGCACGCGCTCGTCGCCAGCCAAGCGGATTCGCGCACTCGAGCGGATCGCCGTGCGCGATCCCGAGCGCGCCGCACGTCTCGCATCGCTTCGCCACGTCCTCCCGCCACGGCCCGCCGGCTCGCACGCACTGATCGAGGGCTGCCCCGAGGCCGATGTCGTCATTGCGTGGCATGTCGGCTTCGATGGCCTCGACACATTCGGCGGCATACTCCGCCACCTTGCGTCGCGGCCGCGGCTCATCGAGTTCCATGCACGTCGGGTGCGGCGCGCCGACGTTCCCATCGGGACGGCGTTCGGACGGTGGCTCGACGAGCAATGGCTGCAGGTGGACGACGAGGTGCACCAACTGCTGCGATAGTGCATCAACTGCTGCGAGAGTGCTCCGGCAACCTAATTCACACCACAGTCAACATCGGCCTCGACATCGCAGCGGCGGCCGCATACACGAGAGGAACACCACATGGGCTTGATCGCCTCCGCACTCACCGCAACGGCAGGCAGCGCAATGGGCACAGCTGCACTCGCTGTTGCCGTGCTGATGGCTGCCACCTGGATCCTCAGCCTTGCGCTGCGCAACGCCTCGATCGTCGACGTGGCGTGGGGGCTCGGGTTCGTCATCGTTGCCTGGGCGGTGCGCCTCACCGAGGACGGCGACGCCAGCAGGCAGAACCTCCTCGTGTTCCTGGTGAGCATCTGGGGGCTTCGCCTCGCCGGCTATCTGTTCTGGCGCAACCACGGCAAGGGTGAGGACTTCCGCTACCGGGCGATGCGCAAGCACTGGGGCTCGCGCTTCCCGCTGGTGAGCCTCCTCACTGTTTTCACGCTGCAGGGCGTGCTGATGTGGACCGTGTCACTAGGTGTTCAGCTCGGCCAGGTTCCCGTCGACCCTCCGCTCGGCCCCCTCGCCGTGATCGGCATCGCCGTGTGGGCGCTCGGTCTGGCGTTCGAGTCGATCGGCGATGCCCAGCTGGCACGCTTCAAGAAGGATGCCGCCAACAACGGCAAGGTGATGGACCGCGGCCTGTGGCGGTACACGCGCCATCCGAATTACTTCGGCGACGCGTGCGTCTGGTGGGGCATTGGCATCGTTGCCGCCGAATCCGGACTCGGCGCGTGGGGCCTGCTCGGGTCGGCGCTCATGACGGTGCTGCTGGTACGCGTGAGCGGGGTCGCGCTGCTCGAGCGCTCGCTCAGCAAGCGCAAGCCCGACTATGCCGAGTACGTGCGCCGGACAAGTTCGTTCATCCCTCGTCCACCGAGGCCCTGACGGCGGGCTGCTCAGTCAGTGCCAGGCCGGCGCTCCGACTCGCGCGAGCCATCGGTACTGGCACCCGGCGGTGACGCCCTGCGGATGTCGTCGTCGGTCGGGGTACGGCGCACGCGGCTCTCGGGGGGCAGGAGGCCCATGATTGCCGCCATGATCCGCTTGGTGTCGGCGTCGGCGCTTCGGTACACGAGTCGCACCTCCGGCCCGACGGAGATCGACACCGGCGGAGGGTCGGCCACATTCGACACGTTGGGCAGTCGCGAGCACCTCGGCCAGACCAGCTCGGTGCCCCAGAGGCCCACCGGGATGACCGGCGCCCGGGTTGCAGCGGCGAGTCGAGCTGCGCCCCACCGACCGCGCAGGACGGGGTCGTAGAAGCCGGCACCGCGTGGAATGGTTCCCTGCGGCATCAGCGCGACGACATCGCCCGCTGCCAGGGCCGACTCTGCGGCACGCAGCGGTGCCTCGCTGCCGGTGGCCCTGTCGACCGGGATCCCGCCGAGCGCAGCGGCGATCTGGCCGATCACCGGGGCATCGAACACCTCTCGCTTGCCGAGGAACCGCACGGCGCGGCCCGCACGTGCCAGCAGTACTGCCATCGCTGCGACGTCGAAGTAGCTGCGGTGGTTGGCGACGATGATCGCCGGACCTTCGGCGGGAATCTGCTCGGTACCGGCCAGGCTGAACCGCGCATACGGGAACAGGGCTGGATGTGCAAGCGGCAGCAGCACGCGCTGCAGTTCGATGTCGAGGACTGGTATGCGCAGTCCGCCCGGCGGCCGCGGAGCGCCGAGCTCGACCGTCGGCCATCGGCGCGCTGCCGCCATGACCGTCATGCGCGGATCGGGATTCACCACGTGCGGGAAGCCGACTGCTCCGAGCAGCGGCGTGTCGTAGACACTGTCGCTGTAGGCATAGCTCGCCGCGAGGTCGACGCCGTGACGGTCAGCCCAGGTGCGAACCGCCGACAGTTTGCCGGTCCCCCACACGAACGGCCCATCGAGTGAACCGTCGTACAGCCCAGAGGCATCGACCCGGTACTGCGTGGCAACCACATCGTCGAGTCCGAGACGCCGCGCGAGTGGCGCCACCAGATCGAGTGGTGTCGTCGTCGCCAGCACGACTGCCCGTCCAGCGGCTCGATGTTCGGCGAAGAGCGACGCCGCCTGAGGTTGCACCATCTCGACAAGGTGCTCGGCGGCCAGCTCGGCGACACGCTGGACCGCAGCCTGCGGTCTGCCCTTTGCGAGGCGCACCGCCTGGCGGGCCGCTGCCATTGCCGGCAGGGTCTCACCGATCGCGTTGAAGATCGAGAACAGGAGTCCCTCGCCGGGCAGCGCTTTCGGCGCAAGCCCGGCATCGCGCATAGCCATCGCGAAGACCTGGCCCGACGCCCCAGCGAGGAGGGTGCGGTCGAGGTCGAAGAACGCGGCGCCGGTGGCGCCCGTCGCGCTGGCACTCATGCGGAAATGCTAAGGCGAACCGGCCTCGACATTCCCACAGAACGGGAGAAGCCCCGGATGGGGGATCCGGGGCCTCTCAACCTGGAACCGGTGGTATGGGGGCACCACCATGGTTCTCGTCGGGTGGCCCTTGGGGGTCGACCACCACGAACATTTCTCATTATGCACGTGAACATCCGATCGCTCAACTCGTAGGAGACGATACTCGGTATCATTTTTGGAGATGGACCTGCGCCAGCTCGCCGCCCTCGTCGCCATCGCCGACCATGGTTCGTTCTCGGCGGCGGCCAGGGCGCTCTACACGGTCCAGTCGAACGTCAGCGGCCACATCGCCCGGCTGGAGCGCGAGCTCGGCGCCACCCTGGTCGACCGTCAGCGCGGAGGCCTTACCGACGACGGGGTGTCCGTCGTCGAGCGAGCGCGCCGCATTCTGCACGAGCTCGACGACATCAGCGCCGAGATCGCCTCACGTGGGAACGAGGTCCGCGGCGAGGCCCGACTCGGCTCGATCGGCACGACAGCCCGGTGGCTGCTGCCGCTGCTCCTCGCGAGCGTCCAGCGCCAGCATCCCGGCATTCGGGTCACCATCCACGAGGGCAGCACCACCAACCTCATCCCCCGCGTGATCAGCCAGCAGCTCGACGCCGCTGTGATCCACCTCCCCGTCGAAGAGCCCGAAGTCGATGTCGAGCCGCTCTTCGCCGAAGATCTCCTGCTGCTCGTGCACACGAAGCACCACCTCTCGGCGCGCGAATCGATCTCACTCGGTGAGCTGGCGGACGAGCCCCTGCTGCTGCCCCCCGCCGGCACCGCACTGCGCCGCGTGATCGACAAGGCAGCAGCCGCCTCAGGGGCGACCATGCGCACACTGGTCGAGATCGACGGCGTCCGACTCCTCGCTTCGCTCGCATTCGAGGGATACGGCGCGGCGATCGTGCCCGCCACAGCGGTACCCCGATGGCTTACCGGCGAATTCCGCCGCATCGCCGTCCCCGAACTCCCGCGGCGAGTCGTCGGCCTCGTGCAGCGGCGCCGGCCGACTCCGAGCGCTCCGTCACGGGCCCTGCGCGAGGTCATGCACGACGTCATCGCCGTGCAGGGGGCCCGCCAGCCTGGCGTGCATGTCGGCACCGATGCGTTCCCACTGAGCCGGTCGACGGGCTGAGCGGGCACATCCCGTGGCTCCCCACTGCGGCACTCGGGCCGTTGTCTAAGGTGGCCGGGATGTCAGAGACGACCGAGTTGGCCGTGCGCGCCAAGGTGCCCGGCATCGTGCGCGCCGGCGTACGCGACCTCGCCGGGCGGCCGGTGGCATGGGTCGACATCGAGTCTGCCGACCGCAGGGGCGCGCTCTCGAGCGCCTCGTCCGCCACCATCGAGGCAGCAGCCTGCCTGGCGCTCGACCAGCGGATTCCCATTGTGTGCGTCGTGAGATCGAGTGGTGCCGACATCGTCGAGGGCATTGCTGCGCTGCACGGCTGGGGCAGGGCTGCACGTGCGCTCGCCGACTGCTCCGGCGTGGTGCCGACGATCTTCATCGTCGACGGCCCTGCGGTGTCCGGGCCAGCACTGCTCCTTGGCATCGCCGACCACGTCGTCATGACCGAGCGCGCCTACGCCTTCGTCTCAGGACCGGCGATGGTGGCCGAGTTCACCGGAGTGGTCATCGACAGCGACGAGCTCGGCGGTGCAGCGACGCACGCCCGCTACTCGGGTGCGGCCTCGCTGGTCGCCCCCGATCTCGATGCAGCGGTCGGCCTCTGCGGTCAGTTGCTCTCCTACTTCCCCTCGCACAACGACGAGGAACCGCCGAACTGGCCGACCGACGATCCCGGCGACCGCCCCACTCCCGAGGCTGGCGAGGTGATCCCGTCCACGTCGACCGGCAGCTACGACGTACGTGCTGTCATCCGCTCGATCGCCGACGACAGCGAGCTGCTCGAGCTCCGGGCACGGTGGGCGCCGAACGTGGTCACTGCGCTGTGCACGATCGGCGGAATGCCCGTCGGCATCGTCGCCAACCAGCCGCTCGCCCTCGCCGGCACCCTCGACATCCCGGCGTCGCAGAAGGCGGCGAGATTCGTCGCCACCTGCGACGCATTCAACGTTCCGATCGTGACGCTGGTCGACACGCCCGGGTTCTACCCAGGCAAGGACCTCGAGTGGCGCGGGATGATCCGGCACGGCGCGCAGCTCGTGTTCGCCTACGGGCGGGCGTCGGTGCCGCGCATCTGCGTCATCCTGCGCAAGAGCTACGGCGGCGCGTACATCGTCATGGACTCGAAGCGGATGGGGAACGACCTCTGCGTCGCATGGCCGTGGGCCGAGCTCGCCGTCATGGGCGCCGGCCAGGCAGCCGCAATCCTGCAGCGACGCGCCACCGCCGATGAGCGGGCTGCGTTCGAAGCCGAGTACACCGAGCGCCTGCTGAACCCCTACGTCGCCGCCGAGCGCGGCTACATCGACGCCGTGATCGAGCCTGCCGACACCCGTGCCGTCATCGTCGATGCGCTGCAGGCCCTGGTCGACAAGCGTGAGCCTGCCCAGTCGCGGGCTCACGACAACACGCCCCTGTAGGGCAGGCCCGGGGCTGGATGGGTCGTCGTCAGAGACCCACCGCTAGTCTCCTGCGCCGGGGAGAAAGCCCCGCGAAAGCCATCGTGTCGCTGAAGGGAACAACATGCCCGACACCATCACCATCACCGATGACCGGACCGGCAAGACGGTCACCGTGCCGATCGAGGGAGGCGTGATCCCGGCGGCTGCCCTGCGCGACCTTGATCCGGGGCTCTTTGTCTACGACCCCGCCTACATGCAGACAGCGGCCTGCCGCAGCAGCATCACCTACCTCGATGGCGAGGCAGGAATCCTGCGCTATCGGGGCTACCCGATCGAGCAACTCGCAGAGAGGAGCACCTACCTCGAAGTCGCCTATCTGCTCCTGAACGGCGAACTTCCCAATGCGGCCGAGCTCGACCGATGGACTCATGAGGTCACCACTCATACCTTCATCCACGAGAACATGCGCAAGCGGTTCGTCGACGGATTCCACTACGACGCCCACCCGATGGGGATGTTCGTCAGCGCTCTTGCTGCGCTCGGCACGTTCTACAACGATGCCAAGGACATCTTCGACAAGTCGAGCCGCGACAAGCAGATTCTGCGCCTCATTGCAAAAACACCCACGCTCGCGGCGATGGCGCACCGCTTCTCAGTGGGCCTCCCCTTCGTCTACCCGAACAACGACCTCAGCTTCCCTGCGAACTTCCTCAACATGATGTGGAAGATCGGTGACTACCACGTCGATCCCCGCCTCGAGCGAGCGATGGACGTGCTGTTCATCCTGCACGCCGACCACGAGCAGAACTGCGGGACCACGGCCATGCGGGTCGTCGGCAGCAGCCACGCCGACCCGTACTCGGCCGCCGCGGCAGCAGCCTCTGCGCTCTACGGTCCGCTCCACGGCGGCGCCAATGAGGCAGTGGTGCACATGCTGAACGACATCGGCAGCATCGACAACGTCCCGGCGTTCATGGAGGAGGTGAAGTCGGGAAAGGGCAGCCGGCTGATGGGATTCGGCCACCGCGTGTACAAGAACTACGACCCGCGAGCCAGGATCATCAAGAAGACCGCCTACGAGGTGTTCGAGGTCACCGGTAAGAACCCCCTGCTCGACATCGCACTCAAGCTCGAGGAGATGCTGCCCCGGTTTCGGCCGTCGCCCTACCTGGCCTTCTCCGTGCACCTCGATGGCCCCCGCGAGGAGCACGACCACGCCGTCTGTCGCGAGGGTGTTTACGACGCGGCGGTGGCGGCGATCCGCTCGGCCCGTCGAGCAGGCTTCCGCGTCACGACCAACTCGACGCTGTTCACCGACGCCGATCCGGCTCGCTACCGCACGTTTTTCGATGACGTCATGGCCCTCGGTGTCGAGGGCATGATGATCTCGCCGGG
>JBJOMQ010000128.1:0-11192 GCA_046052275.1 Actinomycetota bacterium
CGCGTGATGACCTTCGACGACATCCCGGTGCGCCGGTGCGACGCCTTGATCAACACCGAGGCCCGCGTCGTCTAAGTCGCAGCTCTGAACCCTGAAAGGAAACCACCATGCGTTACTGCTTCATTAACCCCGACCTGACCGTCACCACGTGGACGCAGTGCAGGGAAGCCGCAACTGTTCGCTACGTCGTAGTCGACGGCGCCACCCACGCCTGGATGGGCCGCCCGGCGCTGTCCGAACTCGCGTCGTCGTTCGTGGGCGAGCCGTATCCGAACCTCGATGCAAGCCGGGCCATCTGGTCCTTCCTCGCCGCACATCCGAGGCGCTGACCCGTCACACCGACGAGTTCACCGAGTGACGATGCTCGACACTGACGGCGCAGGGCACATCCCTGAACCCTCTCTACCCATGCCATACGACTGCGGGGAGGAGTGGCCGTCGGGCCCCACACCACACACTGCTGCCGCACTCAGCACCAGCGAACCCACAGCTCAATCACGCCCTGTCGGCTACAGCTCGCCTTCGATGATCCGATAGTCGAACACGGTGATGCCGTACTCGGCCGCCCACGCATCGGCGTCACGCGGGTACCACCAGCCCTCGCCCGAGATCACGTAGTACGCGCCCTCGACCACCGACTGGTTCCACAGCCAGTCGTCGGCCTGCACCACCATCACCGTCGCACCCGCCGCAGTGAGCTCGTCGATCAACTCGACCAGTTCCACCGGGCCGACCGAATCGCCCTCGTCGTTCACGTACCCGTCGAATCCCGCACCGAGCGTGAGCACCCACTGGTTCTGCACGTCGGCGATCTTCGGACGGCTCTCGGCCACCAGCGCATCGAGGCGCTCTGTCGCCGCCACCAGCGGATCGACATACACCGTGGTCGTCGTGGTCGAGGTCGTCGTGGTGGCCAGCGTTGTCTCGGGCTGCGTCGACGGGGTGGTGGGCAGCGAGCTGCGGCCGTCCTCGATCCCCGACGACTCATCGCCCGAGGGCATCACCATCTGCGCTGCGAGGACGCCCAGCACCAATGTCACGGCGACCGCAGCGCCGATCATCGCCCATCGCCCGGCGGCGTTCGGCACCGCCTCGCGAGTTGCCTCGGCGGCAACCTCGGTGGGCTGCAGGGCGCGTCCCTCGGCCTCGCCCGACTCACTGGCCGACCTAGCCGCACCCTTCGACCGCGAGCCGAACAGCCCCGAGCCCGATGTCGACGATGAGGACGAGGTCGACGACGTCGACGACGTCGTGGTCATGCCACGCTTGGCTGAACGGTCGGCCCGATCCTTCTCAGCGGCCTCGCGCTCGCGCACCGCACGCGCTGCGGCCTCCTCACGCGCCGCACGAGCGGCCAAGAGGTCATTCGCCGCAGCAGCAGCCTTGGCGCGCTCAGCCTCGACCCGCGCCGCCTCAGCACGCTCAGCCTCGGCCCGCGCCGCCTCAGCACGCTCGGCCTCGGCCCGCGCCGCCGCCTCACGGGCAGCAGCCGCCTCACGCGCCGCCGCTGCGTCACGAGCAGCAGCCTCGTCCCGTGCCGCGGCCGCCTCGCGAGCTGCCGCCGCCTCACGTGCCGCCGCCTGCTCCTGCTCGGCACGCTCTCTCGCGGCGCGTTCCTGCGCGGCGCGTTCCTGGGCAGCGCGCTCCTGCGCAGCAATGGCGTCGCGTGCGGCTTGCTCGCGAGCCAGCTCCTCCTCGCGCAACATCCGCTCGGCCTCGGCCACCTTGGCCGCCACGGCTGCGGCATGTGCCGCATCACGAGCCGCCTGCTGCTCGGCTTCCTTCGCGGCGCGAGCCGCTTCCTGCCGAGCGCTCTTCGCCGCTACCCGTGCGGCTCGTGTCGCCTCCTTGGCGGCACGAGCAGCCTGCTTACGCTCTGCCTCGGCGGCCTTCACCGCCGCCTTGCGTCGCGCCTTCTCGGCCTCGACCCCGGCCTTGCGCAGCGCGTTCTCTGCCTTCACCGCCGCACGCCGCGCCGCAGCCGACATCGGCGCCGCCGCACCCGCACCGCCCTGCCCCGCGTCGCCCTGCACCACACCGCCAGCGCCGCTCGGCACGCCCGCGGCTGCACCCGCCGGCGGCTGCGCCACGCCCAACGGCGGTGTCGAATCCGCCCCCGACGCGCCACCCGACCCATCCGATGCGCCCTGCTGGTCGCCGCCTCGGCCACGGCGGCCCTTCTCGGGAGGCGTCGGCGCCCGCAGCAGCTGGGCGCGCAGCGACGCCGACCGCGGCGCATCCGATGGCGTCGGCGACGACGGGGTCTTCGGCAGCCCCGGCTCGCGCTGGGCTAGACGGTGCCCGCAGTTCTGGCAGCGCGCCATGTCGGGCGTCACCGGCTGCGAGCAGAACGGACAGGAATCAGCGGAATCGTTCATCGGGCACGCAGTCGGGAGAGGTGGAGGGACAGGACACGGACTCGCGCTGCACGCGGCGACATCGGCGGGGACGACGGGGACGACGGGAGCGGCGGGAACAACATCATTCGTGGGCGACGGTAGGCGATCGAGCTGGGCGACGACAGCCTCGGTGCGCCGTCATCGTGCCCCGACAGTCTGGCGCACCGACGTTCTCAAGGGAAGAGGACCCGCACCGGGCGTGCACCGGACCCTTGCCACACCCGCACCGGGCGTACACCGGACCCCACCACGGCACCCACCACGGCCCCGTGTGGTCGCCCGGCCAACCGGAGTGGCCTGGCGCCGATCCAGCCCGCCGATCCTGCAACCACGGCCACGCCCACTGCGCCCACTGGACGCAGTGCGCCGGATCACCGTCAGACCGTCTTCACCACGAGCACATCGCACGGTGCCTGGCGCAGCACGTCGGCCCCCACGCTGCCCAGCACTCGGCCGATGCCCTGCATGCGCACGTTGCCCACCACGATCAGGTCGGCCTGCAGGCGCTCAGCAGCCCGCAGCAGCACGGCGGCCGGATCGCCCTCGAGCGCGTCCACCGTGTGGGACGCCTTCAGGCCCAGCCCCTCGACGAAGCGCACCACCTTCTCGCGGGCCTCCTCGAGACTGTTCAGCTCCCACGAGTCGCCGCCCAGCTCGAGCACCTGCACCTCGGCCTCCTTCACGGCCGTCACGAAGTGCACGGTGCCGCCGGTGGCAGCCGCCCATTCGGCTGCCTTGCGTGCCGCCAACTGCGACGTCTCGGTCTCGGTCACTCCCACCACGATGCTCTTCATGGTCGCCTCCTCGGACGCTGCACCATAGCCCCGCAGCAGCAGGCGCTGGTCGGGCCGCCGACCACGGCCACATCGCTCGCCGGCTCGCGGCCCGGCACCGCTCGATCCGGTACGGTCACCGGAGCACGACCGTCACGCCGACCGGCACCGACGATCCCGACACCACCGAGGGGCCCCGCATGAACGGCACCGCCACCGACGCCCAGCCCATCGCCACCGGCGTCACACCCGAACGACTCGCCAACCTCCGCATCTGGAACCTGGGCCTCACGGCACTCCACGCCGCCCAAGCCGTCGTCATCCTCGTCATCGGCGGCACGTTCGGCGTCGCCGTCACCACCACCTTCCCCGAGGGCCCTCCCGGCACCCGCACCCCGGCACCCGACACGTTCTTCACGGTGCGCATCGCGTTCGCCATCGCGCTCTTCCTCGGCCTTGCCGCCATCGACCACCTGCTCACCAGCACCGTCATGCGCGACCGCTACGAGGACGGCCTGCGCAGCGGCATCAACCGCTTCCGCTGGGTCGAGTACTCGGTCAGCGCCACGCTGATGCTCATCCTCATCGCCATGTACGGCGGCATCACCGACATCACCAGCCTGCTCTGCCTCGCCGGTGCCAACTCGGCGATGATCTTCTTCGGCTGGCTGCAGGAGCGGATGAACCCTCCTGGCCGCACCACCACCACGATGATGCCGTTCTGGTTCGGCACCCTCGCCGGACTGTTCCCGTGGGCGGCGCTCATCGTCAACATCGTCGGCGCCGAGACCGTGCCCGGCTTCGTCTACGGCATCATCGTCGCCGAGTTCGTCTTCTTCTTCAGCTTCGGCCTCAACCAGTGGCTGCAGTACCGGGGCGTCGGCAAGTGGCGCGACTACGTCTACGGCGAGAAGGTGTACCTCGTGCTCAGCCTCGCCGCGAAGAGCGTGCTCGCCTGGCAGATCTACGGCGGCTCGCTCGCCAACTGAGCCGCGTCGCCGGCACCGCCTCACCCACGGCGCGCTGCCAGGTCGCGCAGTCGCTCGACGGCTTCGGCCGCCTCGCCACGCGTGCCGCGCACGCCGACCGCACTGGTCGATACCGCCACCGCCGCTGTGAACGACTCCGCTGGCCGACGCGCAGCCGGCACCGCGTTCGCGAGTAGGTCGACCACCACCTCGGCCGCCGTCGACGTCGTCACGCTCCATCCCGACGACGAGTACGCCACGGCGGCCACCAGCGCCACCCGCGCAGGGCCGGGCAACGGCCGACTGTCCCGATCGTCGTGTGCACCGTGCATGCCGTCCCCACCGTGCAAGCCATGACCATTGAGCGGCCGGCGCACGATGCCCGAGGCCGTCCGCAGGCGGATCGGTCGCGGCCACCCACTCACTCGCCCGTCACGGTGCAGCAGCGCGAACTCGTCGCCCCACACCTCGACACCGGCATCCACCGCCGCGGCGCACAGCGTCGACTTCCCGCTGTACGACGCACCCGGCACCAGCACGGCACCGCCGTCGGTCATCAGCACGGCAGCATGCACCGCCACCAGTTCGCGCAGGTGCTCGGCTGCGAACAGCCCCAGCGCCGACTCCGCCGCTGCATCACCGCCTGGCCGCCGCTCGCCATCGACCAGCACATCGAACTCGACACCAGCACGATCACCGACCGCCGAGGCATTCATCGGCAGCGCCAGTGATCCGATCAGGCCATCGGCATCGTGGTCGGCCGCCACACCACCACACGCCACACCATCACGCGTGCGTGGCACGAGCTCGATCGAGCAGGCCGGTGCCGCACGCAACGGCTCGCCCGCCCACTCGAGTCCCAACGGCGGCGACAGCGACCGCACCACCTCGTCGACGAGCGCGTCAGGACCGCGGAGCGCCAGCACCGCGCCATCCTCGGCGATCCCCCACCTCGCCACCACCACAGCGTAGGCACCGGCGGCGGACCGACTTGCGACGTGGTCTTGCCGAATAACGTGCCCAGCCGTGCCGCACTCGACCCGGCCACCATCGCAGATCACCGATCAGCCCGATCCGCGGATCGCACTGCTGCTGACCGCCGCAGTCCACCGCGATCCCGCCCACGCTCGCCGCGCCTGGCAGCAACTCGCTGACGATGTCACCGGGACCACCGAGAGCACCGGGATCACCGGGATCACCGGGGTCGACCCGAGCCACGACGGGTCAGCGCGCACCGACACATACGCCGACACGCACGCCGACACGCACCCACGTCTCCATCTCCTCATCACCTGGCTGCAGTCGGGGCCGCAGCAGCGGCTGATGCCGTTGCTCTCATCGCGGGCAGCCGCACTGCAGCTCCCCGACCTCGTCGACATGGCGTGCGCGCACGCCGCAGCCGTCGCCTGGGGCCTCAACGTTCGCATCATCGAGGCCATCGAGCCCGTGGTCACCGCATGGCGGCGCGCCGGCATCGACGCGCTCGCCATCAAGGGCCTCGGACTGCTCGGCGATGCGCACGTCGACCATCGCTACCGGCCCCTCGGCGACGCCGACCTGCTCGTTCCCGAGCACCGCCTCGACGATGCCTTCGCCGTGCTCGCCGAGCTCGGCTGGCACGTTGCCACCCGCCACCGCTGGCACCTCGCCGGGCGCGGCACCGCCGTGAACATCGGCAACGGCTCGGGGGTGAGCATCGACGTGCACCGCCGCACGGCGCGCACCATGCCCGTCGCGCAGCAGGGCGAGTTGTGGCGGGGCGCCGAACCGCTGCCAGCCGGACATCCACTGGCAGCCACCGGCCTCCACCGGCCGAGTCCGCTGCAGCACGCGCTCGCACTCGTCGCCCACGCCAGCGGCAGCACAGCGCTGCCACATGTGCTCACCGACCTGCACCAGCACCTCGTGGTCCATCCCACGCTCGGCACCGACAGCGACACCGTCGCCGCAGCACTGGCACGTCACCATCTCACCGCGCGGGCTGCGGCCACGCTGTCGACACTGCACGCGCTGCTTGGCACGCCAATGCCCATCGACCTCGTGCGCCTCGACCACCGGCCCGACCCCGTCGAGGCGCGCATCATCGCCGCCGATGCCCGCCTCGCATCGCCACGCCACGACTCGAGAATCGCCCGGCGAGTCGCCGACTACGTACGGATCACCGGTGCAGGCGGAGGTGCGGGCGCCCACCTGGCAGCCCTGGGCGGTGTCGCCCTACGTGCCACCGCCGCCCGGCTCGACCGCCGCTGAACCGGCAGCGCCCCCGGCACGGCCCATTGAGCCGCGCAGCCAGCCGTTCTACGATGACAGCGTGCGAGTGCGTCTCGTCCACCGCCAGCATCACGTCACCGCCGACGGCGACGTCCTCGTGTGCGACACCGATCGCGCCGTGGTGCACACCGTGCGCGGCGCCCACGCTGCGTCGATGCGCCAGGTCATCGATCACGCAGCTCCCGAGCTCGACCTGCCCGACGACATCATCACGCTCGACCTCGTCACCGCCGGCCTGCTGGCACGCTGCGCCCCCGACACCGACCACGACGGCCGCCCCCTCGAGGCACGTCACTCAGCGCACGCGACTGATGCACCGCACACGTCACCTGCCGTCGACCGACGCCGGTTTCTCGGCCTCAGCGCCACCGCCGCCGCCGGCATCACCACCCTCGCCCTCCCCACCGCCGCCCACGCTGCCAGTCAAGAGTTACCTCCAAGCCCACCAGCGACTACAACCACGGTCGCACTCCCAGCGGAGCCAAGCGGTGGACCATCCGTCACTCGCAGAACGTCAACTCGCAACATCCGCGTCACATGGGCGTCGTCCCCAGAGGCATTCACCTACCAGTGGATCGTCTACTCCACCGACGATGGACTCATCGAGAGGGCAAGCGGCACGGCAAATTCAGGCGCTCTGCCTGTCGTGATCTACACGATGCCTGCGGGCGTGGTGAAGTTCCGGGTTACGACAACCTCAAATACGAGCCCTGCTGCCACGCATACGACGAACTTGACGTTCTAATTACCGCCCGACGCCACCGTTGACGTAGTCGGCTTCGAGGTTCTGGTTGAACACGCCACCGCACGGCGCGGCATCGCGCTCGTCACGGCTCAGCGCCACCTCGCCACCGCACGGCGCGGCATCGCGCTCGTCACGGCTCAGCGCCACCTTCGTCGGGTCGTAGCCCGCATCGAAGTACGCCTTCTGCAACTCCGGCGACAGATACCGCACATACGACGCGTAGTGCAGCCCCGTCAGCCCCAGGTACGGCTTCCATCCCACCACCACGTCGAACCAGATGCCGCGCGCCGAGAAGTCGGTCTGGTTGCCGTTCTCGGTCACCACGTTCACCCAGTCGCTCGGCGGCGCATAGCCGATCACGTCACCGGCCTTCACGTGATCTCCCTCGCCCACCGTCGGGAACACGTGCTGGTACTGCACCACCCACTGCCCCATCGGTGCCGCCCGGTACACCGTCAGCTCGACCTCCGAGGCGAAGTTGCCGAGGTACGTGAAGCCCGTGCCCGGCTGCAGGTCGGTGGGCAGCTGGAAGTCCTGTGCCTCGGTGATCACGCCATCGGCCACGGCATACACCTCGACCTGCCGGCCGCTGCCAAAGGTGTCGCGCAGCAGCACCTGGTGCAGCATGCTGCGATCGGTCTCAGAAGTGCGCGCCGAGTCGGCCGAACGTCCCGAGAAGTCGCCGCCGGCGCACGATCTGAACCGGCTCATGTCGGCGATCTCGAACACCTCCACCGGGCTCGCCGTGAACACCGGCGTGAACGACGGCGAGCCGAGGTACGCCTGATACAGCCCGAACGCGCCATAGCCCACCACTGCGCCCACCAGCAGCACCGTCACCATCCAGTGGCGACGCAGCAGGAACCACCCGGCCCACGCGAGCGCCAGCACGCAGAACGGCAGCCACGCGCGCTCGATGAGCGACGTGCGCGGCACCCACCACACCGAGCCCACCGTGCCCGCCAGCACAGCGCCCAGCACGCCGAGGCGAACAGCTCGTCCACGCTCCACGCTGCGAGTATTGCCCACGCCCACCGGCGTCCGCAGCGACCGTCCCCCATTGCCAGTCCGGCACACGTCGCCACTGCGTCAGAACACCACCATCTCCGTACACCACGGTGCCCGCACGCCTGCACGAAACGACGGCACGCGCAGCAATCACGACTAGCCTCGCTCCGATGAGTTCCGACGACGCGATCCGGCGTCCCTACTGGCAGGTCATCCGGCGCCGTCGCTCGGTCGTGCTCACCGCCGTCGTCGCCTGCGTCGTCGGCGCGTACCTCCTCTCGTCATCGCAGACGTCGGTCTACGAGGCCAGCGCCGAGGTGCTCGTCCAGCCGCGCAGCACCGGCAGCGTGTTCAGCGCCGCCGCACCGCTCTCGGCCGACGCAGCCCAGCGGCTCGTCGCCACCGAGGCCGAGATCATCGAGGGCACAACGGTCCGCACGGCCGTGCAGGCCGACCTGCAACTTCGCGAGCCCCCGCCGCCCGTCGACGCCAGCCCGGTCGAGGGCACCGACATCATCCGCCTCACGGTCCGCAACGCCGATCCTGCCAGCGCTGCCGCCGTCGCCGAGGCCTATGCATCGGCATTCATCGAGATGCGGCGCGACCTCGCCGTCGACGAGCTCGAGTCAGCCGTCGACAGTCTCGCCGTCACGATCGACGAGCTCGAGTCGCTCATCGGCACACTCGGTCCCGGGAACGAGCTCGATGCCGCCGAGGCCCGCCGCGCGGCGCTCCTCCAAGCCGCCGAACAGCTGCGCCTCGATGCCGGGCTGCGCACGGGCGGCGCCTCACTCGTCGAAGCGCCCACCATCCCCCTCGACCCGATCGCACCGAATCCCGGCAGGGTGGCGATCGTCGCCCTCCTCGTCGGCCTGTTCATCGGCATCGCCGCCGCACTGGCACTCGACACCCTCGACAACATCGTCTACGACACTGACGACGTCGCCCGAGTCACCCGGCTGCCCGTGCTGGCCGCCCTTCCCGACGCCGCACCGATCGACCATCGTCCGATCGCCGTCAGCCAGCCGGCGGCACTGTCGGTCGATGCAGTCCGCACACTCGGCACCGATCTGCAGCTGCTCGCCATCGACCGCGAGATCGCCGTCATCCAAATCGCCGGTGCCGTCGAGGGCGACGGCGCGACGTCGGTGGCCAGCAACCTCGCCGTCGTCATGGCACGCGCCGGCCGCCGAGTGGCGCTCGTCGACGCCAACCTGCGCGGCGCAAATATCCACCAGACCTTCGGCCACGCACCGTCGCCTGGGCTCACCGACATCGTGCTCGGCGCACCGCTCGCCGGGGCGATGCGGTCGGTCGCCACCTCCGAGGGCCTTGCGCTCGACCTGCTCGTCGCCGGCGGCCGGCCGCCGCATCCCGGCGAGCTGCTGTCGAGCCAGCGGTTCCGCGACATCATCACCGGCCTGCGGTCGTCGTACGAGACGGTCATCATCGACACCACCGCCGTGCTGCAGGCCTCTGATGCCCTGGCCCTGGCGCCGCTCGTCGACACCGTCGTGGTCGTCGCCCGGGCGGGACGCATCACGCGGCCGCAGCTCGACGGCGCCATCATGCGCCTGCGCTCCGTCAACGCGCCCGTCGACGGCGTCGTGCTCACCCACATGCCCGACACCGGCGAGGCTCCCGAGCCCGATGATGCACCGCCCAGCACCGAGCCTGCCGTTGCGCCGCCACCCGTCATCACCTTCGACTTCGGCGACAAGCCGCCGCTGGTGCGCCGCATCCTCATGCGCATCGGCATCGGCCGGCCGTAGCACCCAGCCGTCACCTCTGCCGGCGGCCGCGATCCACGACCTCGCCGCGGCAACTCACCGCAGCACCCCGTCGCAGTAACAAATGTTCTCGGCATCGCCGCAGCACGACGTGTCGCCAGTGGGCACCACACCGCCGCACCGCACGCCGCAGACGAGTACCGTTCGCAGTGGAATGCGCTTCGCCCGACTCATCACCGCCACGGCCCTCGTCGCTGCGCTCGGTGCTGGCGTCCTGATCGCCGGCAATCCCGACGACCCGCCCGGCCGCATCGCCACCAGCCGGCTCGTGCCGTCCGACTACGACCCCGCAGTCGACACCGCGGCGGCCACCACCTCCACCACCGTCGCCGCCAGCACCACCGTTGCCACGAGCACCACCGCAGCAACCACCACCACGTCGTCCACCACCTCCACCACCGTCGTGATGGACGAGCGCAGCACCATCGCCGTCGTCGTGGCCAACGCCACCGGCGTCGAGTCGGTTGCCGGCGTCTTCCGCGATCGCATCCGCCCGCTCGGCTACACCGAGGTGTACGCCACCGCCGCGAAGCAGGAGGTCGTCGGCTCGACCATCTACTACCTGCCCGGCTTCGAGGACGAGGCGCTGCGCCTCGCAGCCGAGGTCGACTACACGCCGCAGCAGGTGGTCGGCGTGGCGACGCAGACTGACGCCCCGGCGTACTGGCTCAACCGCGAGTTCGAGATCCTCGTCATCATCGGCAAGGCCGAATAGCACTCACCTGCACGCAGCATCGCTATGGCGCGCCGACTGCCCCGACCAAGGGGCCCCACCATCGTCAGTCGATGCCGGCACCGACCGCCGCATCGCCCGCAGTTGCAGCGCCCACCGTCGCCTGGCGGCGGCGCTGCGCCACCAGCACGATCACCGCACCGGTGAGCACCAGTGCGATCGCCGGACGCAGCAGCGACAGTGAGTCAGAACCTGCCGCAGGGATCACTGCACCGACGATGAGCGGCAGTCGGTACGACACGCCGTCGATCGTCAGCACCATGTCGAAGGTGCCGGCCGGCAGCGGCGGGAAGTCGACAGCCACCGTGCCGTCGGCCGCCACGATGAATGGGCCGAGCGTGACGAGTGCCTGGCTGCTGATCGCCGACGTCCCAGTGTCGATGGTGATGTACACCTCGGAGCCCGGCGTGAAGCAGCAGAAGATCACCGTGAACGCCTCGCCGGGCTCGATGAAGCTCTCGCCGCCTGGATTCGTGGGCCACTCGATCACCACGTCGTCGGGCGG
>JBJOMQ010000129.1:0-7223 GCA_046052275.1 Actinomycetota bacterium
TCGAGACCTGCGTTGCGGGAACGGCGGCCGCCGTGGCGGCCTTCTTGCGTCCCTTCGCTGCCAGCACGGCGCCGGGCGGCGGCGCCTTCGGAACCGGCATCGGCTTGCTGGCGGCCGCACTGCCGACGCGCACGGTGCCGTCGGTCGAGTCGGGGGCTGTGGGGCCGGTGTTCCGACGACCCTTGCGCTTGGCCTCCGACACCGACTTGCGGCTCAGCGGCCCTCGTACCGGAATCCGATAGACGAAGACCCAGCCGACGTGCGGAACCGGCTTGCCGCCGACGAGGCGTCCCTCGTCGAACAGCCATGAGTACTGCCCGTGGAACTCCTGGTAGCTGTCGTTCGACAGCACCACGGCGCTCACCTTGTCGGCGATACCAAGCACGAACGCATCGCCGCGGCCGATCGCGCCGGCAGGGGGCGCCACGAGCTCATTGCTCGAGATTGCGGCATCGAACTCGGCCACCTCGGACGGGTCGATGCGGTGCCCGAAGGTGGCATCGACGACGACGGTCAGCTTGGCCGAGGGATGCTCGGCGGCGAACGCCGCCACTGCCTCGCGGAGCTGTCGCAGACTCGGCTGCGTACGGCCCTCCGTGGCGAGATTCGAGCCGTCGATGACGACATGGGAGTGGATCACCGTGCAAGCCTACGATGCAGCGATGCCCGAAACGCTGCCCATCACTGCGGTGCTGTGGGACTTCGGAGGCGTCATCGTGTCGAGCCCATTCGATGCCTTCGCCGAGTACGAAGCGCGTCAAGGCCTGCCCAGCGGGTTCATCCGCTCGGTGAACGCAGCCAACCACCACGCCAATGCATGGGCACGCCTCGAGCGGTCCGACATCACAGTCGACGAATTCGACGCTGCCTTCGCGGCCGAGAGCGAGCATCTCGGCCACCGAGTCAGCGGTGCCGACGTGCTCGCCCTGCTCGAGGGTGAGATCCGACCGGAGATGCTCGACCTGCTCGACCGGGTCAATGCCGCCGGCTTCCGCACCGCCTGCCTCACCAACAACATCACTCGCTCCGGGACATCAGCGCGTGACGCTGCCGTATCCGATGTGATGCGGCGATTCGAACTGGTCGTGGAGAGCAGCAAGGTGGGCGTCCGCAAGCCTGAGCCGCGCTTCTACGAGGTTGCGTGCGAACTGCTCGGCGTCGAGCCGGCCGCGTGCCTGTTCCTCGACGACCTCGGAATCAACCTCAAGCCGGCGGCGGCAATGGGGATGCGTACGATCAAGGTGACCGACCCCGCTGCGGCAATCGCCGAGGTGGAGCGACTGCTGTCGCTCTAGAGGTCGGCGAAGGTGCTGTCCATCATCTCAGCGAGTTCCTGCTGGTGGATGGCCATGCTGCCGGTGGCGGGGCTACCGCTGCCGATGCGGCTGACGACGCGCAGGTCGTAGCCCTGCTCCTTGATCCGCCAGAATCGCGCCTCGACAAAGCGCCACGGCCCCATGTTGTCGGGCTCCTCCTGCAGCCACACGACCTCACGTGCCGACGGATACGACTGCAGCACCGATCGCATCTGTTCGATGGGGAACGGATACAGCTGCTCGACCCTGACCACGGCAACGGGCGCAGACCGCGCTGCGCGCTCGTTCATGGCGTCCCACGCCACCTTGCCGCTGCAGAACACCACGCGTCGGATCGCCGACCGATCGGTGACGAAGGGATCGTCGAGCACCTCCTGGAACGAGCCCTGGGTGAGTTCGGTCACCGGCGAGCGGCTCTCCTTCATGCGCAGCGGAGCCTTCGGCGTGAACAGCACGAGAGGCTTGCGGATGTCGCGGCGCACCTGGCGGCGCAGTAGGTGGAAGTACTGCGCCGCGGTGGTGGCATTGCAGACCTGGATGTTGTCGTCAGCGCACAGGGTGAGGAACCGCTCGATGCGAGCCGATGAATGCTCGGGGCCCTGGCCCTCGAAGCCGTGCGGCAGCAGCAGCACGAGGCCATTGGCCTGGCCCCACTTCTCCTCGGCAGCGACGAGGTACTGGTCGATCACGATCTGTGCGCCGTTGACGAAGTCGCCGAACTGCGCCTCCCACAGCACGAGCGCATCCTTGTTCTCGTGTGCGTAGCCGTACTCGAAGCCGAGCGCCGCGTATTCGCTGAGCAGGCTGTCGTATACCCAGAATGTGCCCCGCCGGCCGGGCAGCGTGGCCACGGGGATCCAGACCTGCTCGTTCTGGTAGTCGGTGAGCGCGGCGTGGCGCTGGCTGAACGTGCCGCGTCTGCTGTCTTCGCCGGCAAGGCGGACCGGCGTCCCCTCGAGCACCAGCGTGCCGAAGGCCAGCGCCTCGGCAGTGGCCCACTCGACCTCTCCCTGGTCGCGGTACATGGCCGCACGCGTCTCGAACTGGCGGGCCAGCTTGGGGTGCACGGAGAAACCCTCGGGGTAGGCCGTGAGGTGGTCGAACACCGCATCGAGCGTGGCCCGGCCGACGCCCGTGTCGACGTGCGGCCGCACACCCGGCGCCGCAGGAGGTCGAGCGGCCTTCACCGCCACCGGCGCCTGGGCGCGCGTCTCGTCGAGCGCCGCCTGCAGCTTGCCCTGGTAGTCGGCCAGCACCGTCTCGGCCTCGTCGAGGGTGATCTCGCCGCGCTTCACGAGTGTCTCGACATACAGCTTGCGCACGCTGCGACGATCGGCGATGGCCCGGTACATCAGGGGCTGGGTGTAGCTCGGGTCGTCACCCTCGTTGTGGCCGTGGCGGCGATAGCACACCATGTCGATGACGACGTCCTTGTGGAACCGCTGGCGATACTCGAAGGCCAGCTCGGCGACGCGCACGCACGCCTCAGGATCGTCACCGTTCACATGGAAGATCGGCGCCTGCACGGTCTTGGCGACGTCGCTGCAGTACACCGAGCTACGCGAGTGCTGCGGACTGGTGGTGAAGCCAATCTGGTTGTTGATGATGAGGTGGATCGTGCCGCCGACGCGGTAGCCGGCGATGTCGCTCATTGCGAGGCACTCGGCCACGACGCCCTGCCCGGCGAAGGCTGCATCGCCGTGGATGAGCAGCGGCAGTGCGGGGAACGAACCCGGCGGGTCGATGCGGTCCTGGATGGCGCGCACGATGCCGAGCACCACCGGGTCGACCGTCTCGAGGTGGCTCGGGTTGGCGGCCAGCTCGAGACGCACTGACTCGCCGTTCGGACCCTCGTACTTTCCCGTTGCGCCGAGGTGGTACTTCACATCGCCCGACCCCTGCACCGAGCTCGGATCGACATGACCCTCGAACTCGCGGAAGATCTGGTCGTAGCTCTTGCCCATCACGTTGGCGAGCACATTCAGCCGCCCGCGGTGCGCCATGCCGATCACTGCGCTGTCGAGCCCCTCGGCTGCGGCCATCGACAGGATCTGGTCGAGGATCGGTATGGCGCTCTCGGCACCCTCGAGGCCGAACCGCTTCGTTCCGACGTACTTCGTGGCGAGGAACTTCTCGAAGGCCTCTGCAGCGTTGAGCCGCTCGAGGATCCGGCGCTTGCGCTCCTTCGAGAGCTGGTACTCGGCACCCTCCAGCTTGGCCTGGATCCACCGCTGCTCGGCGAAGTCCATGATGTGCATGTACTCGACGCCGATCGAGCGGCAGTAGGCATCGCGCAGCACCCCCAGCAGGTCGCGCAGCGGGAGGCGCTCGCTGCCGCCGACACCACCGGTGAGGAATTCGCGGTCGAGATCCCAGATGGTGAGTCCATAGGTGGCGGGATCGAGTTCGGGCGGCATGTGCGGGGCCTGCCACCGCAGTGGATCGAGGTCGGCGATGAGATGGCCACGCACGCGGTGCACCCTGATGAGCGTGGCGACCTGCATCTGCTTGTGCAGCATCGCTTCCTCGTTGTTGACCGCGTGGCGATCGACGTTCCACTTGACGCTCTCGTACGGCACGTCGAGGCTGCGGAAGACGTCCTCGTAGAAGCCGTGCTCGCCGAGCAGCAGTTCGTGAACCCGCTTCAGGAACATGCCGCTCTCGGCGCCCTGGATGATGCGGTGGTCGTAGGTGCTCGTAATGGTGACGACCTTGCTCACCCCGAGCGCCCCGAGCGCGCGTTCGTCGCTGCCCTGGAACTCGGCGGGATAGTCGATGCTGCCGACACCGACGATGACACCCTGCCCGGGCATCAGGCGCGGCACGCTCTGCACCGTGCCGATCGTCCCCGGGTTGGTGAGCGTGACGGTGGCACCCTGGTAGTCGGAGATCTCGAGCTTGTTGGTCTTCACCTTGCGGATGAGGTCCTCGTAGCTGGCGAGGAACCCCGCGAAGTCGAGCGTGTCGGCGTTCCGCAACACGGGAACGACCAGCGTGCGCGTGCCGTCGCCACGGTCGACGTCGACGGCGAGGCCCATGCTGACGTGGTCGTGGCGCACGACCCGGGGTTTGCCATCAGGGCCGGCGACGTACTCGTTGTTCATCACCGGCACCGCATCGGCGACGGCGCGCACGACGGCGTAGCCGATGAAATGGGTGAAGCTCACCTTGCCCTGGCCGGTGCGCGACCGGTAGCCGTTGATGACGCTGCGGTTGACCTCGAGCAGCTTGGCCGGAATGTTGCGGAAGCTGGTGGCAGTGGGCACGCCCAGGCTGCGCTCCATGTTGGCGGCAATCGCCGCGCCGGCGCCACGGATGGGATCGCCGCGGTCGACTCCTGCGGTGCTCGCAACAGCGGCAGCCGCAGTGGGCGCCACTGGTGCCGGCGGAGCGCCTGCGGCGGCGGGCACAGCGCCGTTGCCGGGACTCATCGGCGGGACAGGAGCAGATCCGTTGGCAGCCATCGGCCGGTAGTCGCTGAAGAACTCGCGCCACGACTCGGTGACCGAGCGGGGATCCTCGAGGAAGCGGTGGTACATCTCCTCGACAAGCCATGCGTTCGGCCCGAATCCGGTGGTCCGCTGGTCGTCTGTCACGTCAGTCGAGCGTACTTGCGCGCCCCCTGCGTTGCCGCGCCAAACCCGCCGCTTTTACACTCGGGCGCATGTCACCCGCCCGCTTCTCACGCCGTCTCATCCTTGCTGCCGCCAGCGGTGCCGCCGCCCTCTCGCTCGCTGCATGCGGTGGGTCCGGCTCCTCCACTCCGGCCACGGTGCCCGCCGATGCTGACGTCGTCGTGCGGGCGCTCGACGGAGTCGTGTGGGACAAGGACGCCTACACGGCAACTGCCGAGAACGGCGAGGTGACGATCTACAGCGTCAACGACTCGGGCATCGCCCACAACCTCCACGTGCAGACCGCCGACGGCACCGGCATCGGCGACTTCATCGACCTGCCCGCACGCGGCTCCGACGGAACGAAGACCTGGAAGCTGGAGCCCGGCGACTACCGGATCGTGTGCCTCATTCCCGGGCACCAGAACATGGACTCGCTGCTCACCGTTAGCTGATCACACTGCAGCCAAAACGACGAACGGGCCCGCCTTCCCCATATGGGGATGGCGGGCCCGTTGCGCGTGAGTTCAGCCGGCGAGCAGCGTCTCGGACAGGATCAGGAAGACCACCCAGAGTCCGAAGGCGGCGATGAGCGGATTGCGCACGCCCGGCCCGTCGTAGAGGACGTTGAGACCCTTGTTCGGCGCGGTCTTCCACGGCATCAGGCCGAGGGCGTTGAGCTCGAGGATGAGGATGATGACGAGGGCGATCGCCCAGTAGGTGCCCATCGCGCTCGACTCGAGCACGACGCCGCTGTTCGTGCTGTGCGACTTGTACACCATGAAGAACAGCATGGTCACCGAGAAGACGGCATTCTGACGGCTCGCCATCAGCGCGCGGCGCCCGGCGGCGGCAGCGTTCGGATCGGCCTCACCGCCGTTCAGCACGTTCACTGCGTTGGCGAGCACCACCTTCTGGTTCCGCCAGATGACACCCCACACGTTCAGCATCATGATGGTGCCGAGGATCATGCCGGTGCTGATCGCAATGCCACCCGCTGACTTGCCGAAGTCATTCGAGTAGTAGCCCTCGGTGACCACCGTGATGAGGATGCCCGTGACGAACGTGCTGATTGCCGCCCAGCGGAACCACCAGAGCGCCTTTCGGGCGACCTTGTCGATCGCGATATTGCGGGCGCGTCCTTCGTCGCCGAACGCAGCGAACGCGGGCACCTGCACGAAGTTGAAGTAGTAGAGCAGGCCGATCCACATGATTCCCACGAGGATGTGGAGCCAGCGGAATGCGAAGCCCCCGAGGTTTGCCTGGCTGAAGAAGCTGTCTGCGAGCACGTTCAGTACCCTCCCTTGTGAAGTCTGAGACGGATTGACCGTAGCACCGCTGGCATGCGGCCAGCGTGAACCGTCGCAGGGGTGGGCGGTTAGCCTGCGGGGCGACATGGCTCACGAGTTCATCTACACCTGCTACAAGCTTGCCCGGCACTATCCGCCCGACCGCACGGTGCTCGAGAACATCTCGCTGTCGTTCTACCCGGGCGCCAAGATCGGCGTGCTCGGTGCAAATGGCGCAGGAAAGAGCAGCCTGCTGCGCATCATGGCCGGGCTCGACGACGGCTACACCGGCGAGGCGCGGCTCACCCCCGGCTTCACGGTCGGCTATCTCGCCCAGGAGCCACAGCTCGACGCATCGAAGGACGTGAAGGGCAACGTGATGGACGGCGTCGCCGCCGTGCAGGGCCTCATCGACCGCTACAACGAGGTGATGGCAATGTGGGGCGACCCCGACGCCGACTTCGACAAGGTGGGGGCGCTGCAGGCCGAGCTCGAGGACAAGATCGCCGCTGCCGACGCATGGAGCCTCGAGCGCAATGTCGAGATCGCGATGGACGCCCTGCGCTGCCCGCCCGACGACGCCGACGTCAGCATGCTGTCCGGCGGCGAGCGACGTCGCGTTGCGCTGTGCCGGCTGCTGCTCAGCCGGCCAGACCTGCTGCTGCTCGACGAGCCCACCAACCACCTCGACGCCGAGAGCGTCGAGTGGCTCGAGCGGTTCCTTCAGGAATACCACGGCACGGTCGTCGCCATCACCCACGACCGCTACTTCCTCGACAACGTCGCCAAGTGGATCCTCGAACTCGACCGCGGCCGCGGCATTCCCTTCGAGGGCAACTACTCCAGCTGGCTCGAGCAGAAGCAGGAGCGCCTCTCCCGCGAGGAGAAGAGCAATGAGGCTCGCAAGCGCACCCTCGAGCGCGAACTCGAGTGGGTGCGCATGGCGCCCAAGGCGCGCCAGGCCAAGGGAAAGGCGCGCCTCGCTGCCTACGACAAGCTCCAGG
>JBJOMQ010000130.1:0-7185 GCA_046052275.1 Actinomycetota bacterium
ATCGACAGCGAGATCGTGCCAGTCCCTGGTGTTGAGTTGTCGACCGACGAGTGCGTCCGCCCCGACTCGTCGATGGCGTCGCTCGCAAAGCTGCGACCTGTGTTCCGCAAGGACGGCACCGTCACGGCTGGCAACGCGTCACCGATGAACGACGGCAGCGCTGCGCTGCTCATCGCCTCGGAGTCGGGACTTCGCCGACTCGGCGCGTCGCCGATGGCCCGCATCGTGAGCCGTGCCACCAGCGGCGTCGAGCCGCACCTCTACGGCATCGGCCCAGTCGAGGCTGCGCAGCGCGCGCTCAGCCGCGCCGGTCTTTCGTGGGCCGACATCGACCATGTCGAGCTGAATGAGGCGTTCGCTGCGCAGAGCCTTGCCTGCCTTCGCCACTGGCCGGACCTCGACCCTGCCAAGGTGAATCCGCTCGGCGGAGCGATCGCCATCGGCCATCCGCTGGGCTGCTCGGGAGCGCGGATCGTCACCACGCTGGTGCACGCACTGCGGCGCACCGGCTCGCGCTACGGCCTTGCGGCGATGTGCATCGGGGTCGGCCAGGGCATCGCCATCGTCGTCGAGAACGCATCCTGACCCCTGAGGAGAACCCCATGTCCGCACCCGATGAACTGCTCGCAGAAGTGCTCGGCCGGTACGACGGCGCGCCGAATCCCCGCCTCAAGGAGGTGATGGAGTCGGCCGTGCGCCACCTGCACGCGTTCGTCAGGGAGGTGAATCTCACGAAGGCCGAGTGGTTCGAGGGCATCAAGTTCCTCACTGCCACCGGGCAGATCTGCAGCGACACCCGCCAGGAGTGGATTCTGATGAGCGACACGCTCGGCGTGTCGACACTGCTCGAGATGCTGAACTACGCCGCATCCGACGGCACCACCGAGAACACCGTGCTCGGACCGTTCTATGTGGCCGACTCGCCCGAGCGCGGCTTCGGCGAGTCGATGCTCGTCGACCCAGACGACGGCGACAGGGTGGTGGTGCGCGGCCGCGTCACCGACGTCGACGGCACGCCGCTCGCTGGGGTCGTGCTCGACTGCTGGCAGAACGCCACCGCCGGTTATTACGCATGCCAGCAGCCGGGCATCCAGAGTGCCGAGAACCTGCGCGGGATCTACCGCACCGACGCCGAGGGCCGCTACGAGATCCGCTCGGTGCGGCCGGTGCCGTACCCGATTCCATACGACGGTCCTGTTGGATCGCTGCTGAAGGCGAATGCACGCAACTGGATGCGGCCCGGGCACATGCACGTGTGGCTGCAGCACCCGGGGTTCAAAGACCTCATCACGCACGTCTTCGACCGCGAGAGCGACTACCTCGCCGACGATGCGGTATTCGGCGTGCGCGAGAGTCTGGTGTGCGACTTCGCTCGCGATGCATCCGGTGAACTCTCGACGACGTTCGACTTCGTGCTCGATCGCGCCTGAGGCGCAGGCCGCAGGTCAGTCGGAGAGGTCGAAGGCGAAGTCGATCGGCAGCACGGGTGCCGTCGGCAGGTCGGTGTCGCACGCTGCGTGTGCGCGGTCGTGGTCGACGCCCATGATGCGCAGCACGCCCTCCACCATGAATCGCTCGTCGGCGATCGAGTGGGCGCCGCCGATGATGTCCTTGGCGCCTGCTGCCATGAGCCACACCAGCTGGCTCCATGCGAGGCCGTGGTCGCCGGCGACGATGTGGTAGTCGCCGTGGTCGACGGCCTGCTGGATGTCGCGTAGGCCGAATGGCCCGAAGCCGTGGCGCATCCGGTCGACGAGCATGCCGAGGTGGTCGAACCACCAGTGGTACACGGGGTTCGCCACCGTCTCGCGCAGTACGAAGCGCACCGAGTTGGCGACGATGCGCACCGGATCGGTCTCGCCGAGTTCGGTGGTGACGCGGTCGTTGCGCATGCCGAGGTTGTGGATGAGGCAGTCGAGCACGTCGCCGGCGAGGGCCTCTTTGGTGGGGTAGTAGTTGTAGAAGGTGCCGAATCCGATGTCGGCTGCCTCGGTGATCGCCTGGATCGTGGTGGCATCGACGCCCTGGGCGGCGATCAGGTCGTAGGCCACCTCGCGGAGTCGGATTCGGGTCTGGCGCTGGCGGGCCTCGGTGCGGTTGAGGGTCTTGCCGGCGGTACGGGCCGGGCGGCGGGCGGGGGTCACCGGGACGGCGGCGGGGGCACGACGGGGGACTGCGACGGGCGTGACGGGCACGATGGAACCTTAGCACGAAAAGAGATGGAATGTCAGGGTTGACACATCCTCGAAAATGATGAATCATCACATCTGCGCAGCAGCGCCCAGTACCCAGTCCGGGTGCCCGACGTGTGGGGGTTCACGTCGTCGGGTGCTCTCCTACCTTGGAGGATGACCACATGACCATGATCGACACCCAGGCCCACACCCAGGCCGAGGCCGAGCACATCGCCCGCACGCGCGCAATCATCCCGGCGCTGAAGGAGCGTGCTGCCGAGACCGCCGCCCTGCGGCGAGTCCCGCAGGAGAACATCGACCTGATGCGCGAGGCGGGCTCGCTGAAGACCATTCAGAGCGTGCGCAACGGCGGCTACGGCTTCAGCATGCGTACCCACGTCGAGGTGATCGCCGCCCTGTCCGAGGGGTGCGGCAGCACGGGCTGGGTGGCCGGCGTGGTGCAGGCCCACTCGTGGGTGCTCTCGCACTTCCCGACCGGCGCGCAGGACGACGCCTACGGCAACCCCGACAACGTCGTGTCAGCCGTCATCGGGCCGCGCGGCTCGGCGGTGAAGGTCGACGGCGGCTACCGCCTCAGCGGGTTCTGGCCGTTCGCCTCCGGCAACCAGGTGAGCCAGTGGCTCCTCCTCGGCGGTGTGGTGAAGAACCCGGTCGGCGACGTCCTCGACGAGGGCGACTTCCTCGTTCCCACCGAGGCCGTCACCCAGCTCGACGACTGGTTCGTGAACGGCCTCACGGGCACCGGCTCGTGCTCGGTGAAGGTCGACGACCTCTTCATCCCCGAGCACCGGTTCCTGTCGCTGCCCGGCCTCATCATGGGCGGCAGCCCCGGTCTTGCCGCCTACGACGAGTGGAACATGCACTGCGCGCCGGTGCCCGTGCTGTCGCTCGCCCTGTGCGGCTCGGCGGTGGGCATCGCCCGCGCTGCGCTCGCCGAGTTCCCCAACCTCGTCCGCGGCAAGACGATCGCCTACACGGCCGACGACCAGTACGCCCACCCGGTCACCCACATCCAGGCGGGCAATGCAGCGATGCTCATCCACGAGGGCGAGCTGCTGCTGCTGCACTGCGCCGACCAGATCGACGCTGCCGCACGCGAGGGCCGCGAACTGCCGTTCGCCACCAAGGCCCGCATGCGGCTCGACTGTGCACAGGGAGTGCGCCGCTGCCTCGAGGGTGTCGAGATCCTGTTCCACGCCAGCGGCGCATCGGGCATCCGCCTCGCAAGCCCGCTCACCCGGGCTGTGGCCGACCTGCGCGCCATCAACCAGCACGGTCTGCTGAACCTCGAGACCAACCAGGAGCTCTACGGGCGCATCGTGCTCGGCCTCGAGCCGAACACGCCGCTCATCTGATCCCGACGCGGTCGGCGCATCACGCGCGATGCGGGCCCGGTGCCGCTGGCACCGGGCCCGTTCGCGTCTGCGGTGTCAGCGCAACGGGCTGGCAGCAGACGCGACAGGGCCGGCCCCGGAGGGCCGGCCCTGAGGAGATGCTGCGCCCGTCAGGCGGGCTGTGCGATGAACGGGTTCTCGATGACGCCGATCTTCTCGATCTCGATCCGCACGGTCGAGCCCGGGTTCACGCAGCCTGAGGGTTGCATCTTGAAGCCCACGCCCGCCGGCGTACCCGTGGCGATGATCGTGCCCGGCAGCAGCGTGAATGCCGTGCTGAGGAACTCGATGAGTTCCCAGCAGTTGTTCAGCATCAGCGCTGTGCTCTCGTCCTGGCGAAGGTCGCCGTCGACCCACGTGCGGATGCGCAGGTCGTGTGGGTCGGGGATCTCGTCGGCGGTCACCATCCAGGGGCCGATGGGTCCGTGGGTGTCCCAGCCCTTGCCCATCGTCATGGTGGGCGTGGCGAGCTGCCAGTCGCGCACCGAGACGTCGTTGACGACGAGATAGCCGGCCACCACCTCGTGGGCGCGCTCCTTGCTGACGTTCCGGCAGCGGGTGCCGATCACGACGCCGAGTTCGCCCTCGTAGTCGACCTGAGACGGAGCCTTCGTCGGCACCTCGACCGGATCATGGGGGCCGGTGATGCAGGTGACCTGCTTGTTGAACACCACCGGCATCGCCGGCTTGTTCATGCCGCTCTCCTTCACATGGTCGGCGTAGTTGAGGCCGATGGCGATGAAGTTGGGGGGCGTCGGGATCGGAGCCTCGAGCCGAACGTCGGCGAGCGGGAGCCGGCTGGCACCGCCGGCCTTCGAGCCGATCTCGCCGAGTCGGCCGGCGGCGATGAGCGCTCCGAGGTCGGCCGGCAGCGACGGGTCGGCTGAGCCGACGTCGATGACGGCGTCGCCGTCGACGATGCCGAGACGCGTGGACCCGGCGTGGGTGAACCTGGCGATCTTCACGATCCCGCCTTCGCAGCGGCCTGGCCGGCGGCGATGTCGGCGAGGTCGCGGGGCTCGAGGAACTCGGGCGGCGGGGGCGGTCCCCAGGCGTACAGCGACTTGTCGGGGGCCCAGTTGCGGGCCTCCCAGTCGGCGGCGCTGGGGATCTGGTCGAGATCGGCGTAGTACTCGGCGTAGTTGCCCACCGGGTCGCGGAAGTACCAGAACAGGTTCGAGCCGAGGAAGTGGCGGCCGAGGCCCCAGACACTGCGGCTCGGGTCGCCCGCCAGCAGGTTCTGGGCGCCCTTGCCGATCTCGTCGACGTCGTTCACCATCCACGACGAGTGGTGGAAGAAGTGCAGCGGTGCCTGCGTCATGCCGATGTTGTGGTGGTCGTCGCTGCAGCGCAGGAAGGCGATGATGCCCTCCGAGGTGTCACTCACCTTGAAGCCGAGGACGTCGCAGAGGAACTTCATGCTGCCGGCGAGGTCGGGGGTGGCATACAGGACGTGGCCGAGCTTGCGCGGCTGGGCGGGGCCGGCCTCGAAGATCGCCGGGGCGCGGTCGTTGACCCGTGCGACGTGGCCCGGAGTGTTCATCGTCGGCGACTCGTACGGCTGCAGCTGGATGCGCGGACGCACGGCGACCCGGGCGCGGATGCCGCAGATCGGGTCGACAACCGAGATGCTGCCGTCGTCGTGCGTGCTGACGGCCAGGTCGTGGGCGGCAGCGGCGGCAGCGATGCGGGAGAGGTCGTCGGCGTCGTCGGCCGCCAGCACGTACTCGACGAGGTGGCGGTAGGAGCGCTGCACGAGTCGCATCTGGTCGCCGCCGTTGGCGGTGGCGAGCACGCCGGGGGCGCTCGTGGCGAGACCGAACTGGTTGTAGAACGCCTGGGTCGCCGCCACGTCGGGCACGCCCAGCGTGATCTCGGCCATTCCGTGCAGAGCCATGGTTCCTCCTTCTCGGCGCCGATGGAGCGGCGCAGGTGATGTGCGGCGGACCGGGGGCACCAGTCGAGTCGTTGCCCGGTGGGGCAGCGCGTCGGGTGGCGGACCGTCGGCGCCATTGTTGACCGAGCCTTTCGATACGTCAAGCAAATTTCGACATTGCGTTTCGTTTCGGAATGTGTTTGGATTTTCGCATGGGGGCCCGTGCTGTGACTCGCACCGAGCAGGTGTACGGCTCGCTGCGCGCCGACATTCTCAGCGGCCGGCTCGAACCCGGTGCCCGGCTGCCGTTCGCCGAACTCACCGAGCGCTACGGCGCCAGCATGGGGGCGCTGCGCGAGGCACTCCATCGCCTCGCCGAGCAGGGTCTCGTCACCAATGAGCCCCAGCAGGGTTTCCGCGTGCAGGCGCTGTCGGTCGACGACTTGCGCGACCTCACCACGGCGCGCTGCGAGATCGAGGGTCTCGCGCTGCGCTACGCAATCGCACACGGTGACCTGGCGTGGGAGAGCGAGATCGTCGCCGCCTTCTATGCGCTCGAGCGCACGCCGATGGGTGTCGGCGACTCCGGTGCCGAGCCCTCGAACGGCAGTGGGTTCGTCACTGACGACGGCGGCGCACTTGCCGAGGACTGGACCGCTGCCCACGCCCGCTTTCACGCAGCGCTCTATGCGGCCTGCCCGAACCAGCGCATCCGCGCCACCGCCACGGCGCTACGCGACGCGTCCGAGCTCTACCGGCACTGGTCGGCGCAGTCGAAGAACCCGCGCGACACCAACGCCGAGCACAAGTCGCTCGCCGATGCGGTGCTCGCGCGCGACACCGAGCTGGCCGTGAGCCTGCTCGAACAGCACCTGCGCCACACGGCGCGGCTGCTCATAGATCGGGCCGACCAGCAGGGTGCACACCCGGCTGGCTGACCGAACCACGGCCTCGCGGCCACACCGAACCACAAAAGATGGGGGATCCAATGGAACAGCAAGACAACCAGCCGGTGCGGCCGGTGGTCAGCCGCCGAATGGTGCTGGCAATGGGCGGCGGTGCCGCCGTGGCCGCATTCCTCGCCTCGTGCGGCGGTGAGGACGCCGCCGACACCACCGACGGGGGCGGCGTTGACACGACGTCCGGTGGCGGTGCCGACACCACGATGCCGTCAGGCGGCGGCGGTGGCTTCGGCAACGCAGCCGTCTTCGGCGGCGGCGGCGGCGACGGCACGATCAAGATCGGCTTCACCGCACCGGTCACCGGAGCACTCGCCGGCTTCGGCGAGGCCAACGAGTTCATCCTCAGCGAGGTCAACAAGCTCGCCGAGGACGGCCTCATGCTCGGCGACAAGAGCTACAAGGTCGAGATCATCTTCAAGGACATCGAGTCGAACTCCGATACGGCGGCAGCCCGCGCCAGCGAGCTCATCCTCGACGACGGTGTCGACCTGATCCTGTCGATCGCGACGCCGGAGATGATCAACCCGGTGGCCGACCAGTGCGAGGCCAACGGCGTGCCGTGCCTCTCAACGCTGGCGCCGTGGCAGCCGTATTTCCTCGGACGCGGCGGCGACCCGGCGGTGGGCTTCGACTGGACGTACCACTTCTTCTGGGGTGCCGACCAGCTCGTCGGAGTGTTCGTCGAGATGTGGAACTCGGTCGAGACGAACAAGAAGATCGGCCTGCTGTGCGGCAACGACCCCGACGGCAACGCCCTC
>JBJOMQ010000131.1:0-7160 GCA_046052275.1 Actinomycetota bacterium
CAGTGGTGGCATGCCCGCCGCCCGAGCCGCGGCCGAATCTGAAGGATCCCATGCCCTGCGTGGCGATCGCCGATGCGGATGGCGGGAGTCGACTGCTGGTTCTCAGCACCGGCGTCGACCTCGATGCCGTGCCCACCTGTGTCGACGCCCGACTGGCGACCGGTATCGCCGACTGCGCCCTCGTGGTGCCGGTCCGCGACGCCATCCCGGTCCAGCGCATGCTCGCTGCTGCGGCAGTGCCATCCGTCGAGGTGCTGGCGATCGACATGCCACCGCTGCAGCCGTAGCCTCGACCTCAGTGTTCGACCGCCTGCAGTCCCTCGAGGACGAGTTCGTCTCGCTCGAGGCGAGCCTCTCCGACCCCGATCTGGCGAGTGATCAGGCGCGCCTGCGCGACGTGACCCGCCGCTACAAGGACCTCTCGCCGGTGGTCGACTGCATCCGCCGCTATCGCAGTCGGAGCGCCGATGCCGATGCAGCGCGCGAACTGATGGCCGTGGCCTCCGACGACGAGCGAGAGTCGCTGCGCGTCGAACTCGATGCGGCAGGGCGCGACCTGGTGGCCCTCGAGGACGAGCTGCGGCTGCTGATGCTCCCAAAGGATCCCAACGACGGTCGGCCCGTCATCGTCGAGATCCGTGGCGCCGAAGGCGGAGAGGAGGCGAACCTGTTCGCCCGCGACCTCTACGACATGTACCGGGCATTCGCCGGCTCCAAGGGCTGGACGGTCGACGTGCTGTCCGAGGATCGCAGCGATCTCGGCGGACTGAACCAGGTGACATTCGAGGTGCGCGGCGACACCGCGTGGAGCCGGCTCAAGTTCGAGGGAGGTCCGCACCGCGTGCAGCGGGTGCCGGTGACCGAGAGCCAGGGCCGCATCCACACCTCGTCGGCGACGGTGCTGGTGATGCCCGAGGCGGAGGAGATCGACATCGCCGTCGATCCCGCCGACCTCGACATCGACGTGTACCGCAGCAGCGGCGCAGGCGGCCAGAGCGTCAACACCACCGACTCTGCAGTGCGCATCACGCACCGGCCGACGGGCGTGGTCGTGACGATGCAGGACGAGCGCAGCCAGATCCAGAATCGGGCGAAGGCCATGACGGTGCTTCGATCGCGGCTGCTGCAACTGGCGACCGCCGAGCGCGACGCAGCGCTCTCGGTCGAGCGCAGGGCCCAGGTGGGCGGCGGCGGGCGCGGCGAGAAGATCCGCACCTACAACTTCAAGGAGAACCGCCTCACCGACCATCGCATCGGATTCACGATCTACCGGCTTGCCGACGTGCTCGCCGGCGATCTCGACGAGGTGGTCGACGCGCTGGCGGCCGATGAACGGGCACGGCAGCTGGCAGGGGAAGAGTGACCCCAGTGTTTCCTGTCGGCTCAGAGCCGTCGCCCGCGGAGGGCGCTGCACCGCATCCGTCGACGGGCATGCCGGTGCGCACCTGGCGCTCGGTGCTCGAGAGCACCACCGCCGCCGTCGGTGCCAGGCCGCAGGCCCGGTGGCTGTGCGAGGAGGCCAGTGGGGCGTTCGGCAGCGACTTCGACGAGGTGCTCGACGATGAGCCGACCGCCCGGATGACGGCGCACCTCGCAGCCATGCTCGAGCGCCATGCGACCGGCGAGCCGCTGCAGTACGTGCTCGGCCACTGGTCGTTCCGCCACCTCGACCTGCTCGTCGACCGACGCGTGCTCATCCCCCGACCGGAGACCGAGGTCCTGGCCGGACTCGCCATCGACCTGATGCGCTCGGCGCTCGGCGGCGGTCAGTCGTCGGTGCGGTGCGCCGATCTCGGCACGGGCAGCGGCGCCATCGGCCTGTCGCTCGCCCTCGAACTGCCGCGGGGTGCGGCCGAGGTGTGGCTCTGCGACCTGTCGTCCGATGCGCTCGACGTGGCGCGCGCCAACCTTGCCGGTCTCGGCGTGGCGGGGCACGGCGTGCGGGTCGCGCAGGGAAGCTGGTTCGAGGCGCTGCCCGCCGACCTCTGCGGCTCGTTCGACCTCGTGGCTGCCAATCCTCCGTACGTCGCCGACGGCGACCCCGACGTCGAGACAGCGGTACGTGATTGGGAGCCGGCCACGGCAGTGTGGTCGGGACCCGACGGACTCGAGGCCCACCGGGCCATCTGCGCCGCCGCCGCCCAGTGGCTGCGTCCCGGTGGCTGGCTGGTGTGCGAGATCGGATCGAACCAGGGTCCCGCAGTGGCGGCCCTGATGGTGGACGGAGGCCTCGGCGACGTCGAGGTGCGCCCCGACCTTGCAGGCCGCGACCGCATCGTGACGGGACGCCACCCCGGCTGAGCAGACAGAGGCCGTGTCAGCGGCCAGCGGTCAGGTGGGAGTGATGCCGAGCGAACGGCGCAGGAAGTCGAGCTGGTGGAGCAGGAGATTCTCGGCGACGACTTCCTGGGGAGTCATGTGGGTGACGCCCACGAGCGGCAGCACCTCGTGCGGTCGTCCGGCGGCGAGCAGGGCACTCGAGAGCTGCAGCGTGTGCGCCGCAACGACGTTGTCGTCGGCGAGGCCGTGCACGAGCAACAGGGGCCGGCGAAGTTGCGCGGCGATCGGCAGCAGCGACGAGGCGTCATAATCGCGTGGGCATTCAGCCGGATCACCGAGGTATCGCTCGGTGTAGTGGGTGTCGTAGAGACGCCACTCGGTCACCGGTGCGCCGGCGATGGCTGCGTGCACGACGTCGGGGCACCGCAGCACTGCCAGCGCAGCGAGGTACCCGCCGAAGCTCCATCCGCGTATGGCCACCCGAGTGAGGTCGAGCGGAAACTCTGCTGCTGCAGCGTGTAGCGCCTCGACCTGGTCCTCGAGGGCGGGGTTGGCGAGATCGCCTCGGACCGCCCGCTCCCATGCGTGGCCGCGGCCCGGTGTGCCCCGGCCGTCGGCCACGATCACGGCGAATCCCTGGTCGGCGAACCACTGCGAGGTGGCGAATGCCGATCTCGACTGCACCACCCGCAGGGCGTGCGGCCCGCCGTAGGGATCGAGGAGCACGGGAAGCGGCTCGTGTCCCGGTGCTGACGGGTCGTAGCCGGTGGGCAGCAGCACTGCGGTGGCAAGCTGCCGGGAGCCGTATCGACGGAGCGCGGGCCGCGGCGCAACGAGCGGCGCCGCCGCATGGCTGGTGATCGGGCATTCGCCAAATGGGCCCCGTACGGCGAAGACGGCGCGATCGGCGTCGAGCGTGGCCGTGCGCACGACGGCGGTGGCGCGTGCGGCAGTGACCGTGTGCACGCCCGGTGACTCGGCGATTGCGCGAAGCGAGCCCGACCTGTCGACTCGCCATGCGTGCATCACGGTGGCGTCATCGACCGGGTTCGCCTGCACGACGATGCCATCGTCGTCGCAGGACACGATGCTGCGGACCTGCATGCTGGCCGGGGTCACCGGCGTGCCGTCGACGAGTACGCGCCGTGTTCCGTTGCGGTCGACGGCGACAACCAATGTGCCGTCAGGCTGCATGCGCGGCGACCCAGGCACGAGCTCGACCCACGCATCGTCGTGGTGGGTCCATCGCTCGAGCGTGCGTCCGCTCGAAGTGTCGGCCTCGAGCACGGCGAGCGAGCGCTGGTCGCGCGACTGCACCGTGATGAGCAGCGCGTGCGTGCCCGTCCAGCGGACGTCGGCGAGGTAGGGGAATGCGGCGCGGTCCCATTCGATCTCGGTCCGCCGCCCGTCGAGGCCGAGCACGGCGAGCCTGACATCGGGATTCGCAGTGCCGGCGGCGGGATAGCGGACCGCCGTCGGCTCACGGTCGGGATGAGCCGGATCGCTGATGTGCCATGTCGCCACAGGGGCAACGTCGACGCGGCAGGCAGCGATCGACCGCCCATCGGGGCTCCACCAGTAGCCGCGAAAGCGATCCATTTCCTCGGCGGCGATGAAGTCGGCACTGCCCCACGTGACGGTGTCGACCTCGCTTGGTTCTGGAGCGGCCAGTGTCGTGGTGGTGCCATCGAGCTCGGCGACTCGCAGGGCGCCGCCGCTGACGTAGGCGACGCGGGATGCCGTGGGGTCGGGTCGTGGATCGAACGCGGGGCCCGGCACTGCGAGCTCGCGAGCGGTGGCGCTCATCAGTCCGCCGACGAACAGCCGACCGGCGAGGGCGAACGCGACAACGCGTACCTCGTCGTCGGTTGCGTACGAGGTGATGCCACCGGCGCCTTCGCGCATCCGCTCGCGTCGGGCACGTTCGGCTGCCGGGAGGTCGGTGTCATCGCCGGCAGCGAGCAGCGAGCGCGGATTGGCCACGAGCCGTTCGCTGCCGTCGGCCGGGTCGAGCACCCAGAGCGCGTTCACCGGATCGTCGCTGGCGGAGCTGCGGAGGAAGGCGATACGCCTGCCGTCGGGCGATACGGCGAAGTTGCGCGGCTCGCCGAGCGTCAACCGCTGGGTGCGGGCGTACTGCCGGGGAAATGTGTCGGCCGATACCGGCGTGTCCGTCGCGGGCAGCACTGCGTCACTCATCGGATCACGACGGGACAACGAGGATCTTGGCGTGGCGCTCGGGATCGGCAAGGTCGCGGAACGCGCCCGGTACCCCGTCGACGGTGACCGTGCCGGTGATCCACGGCGCAAGGTCGACCTTGCCGTCGGCGATGGCCTGCAGTGCTGCGAGGAACTCGTGCGGCTCGTAGCCGAAGGCAAACTGCAGCGACAGTTCCTTGGTGATGCCGAGCATCGGGTGGATTCGATCCTCCTGCATGCATGCGCCGACGACGAGCACCTGTGAATGGCGCGGTGCCTGTGCCATCACGTGGTCGATGATGCCGGGCACGCCGACGGCCTCGAAGATGACGAGCGGACGCGAGCCGTCGATCCGGCGCCACGCAGCGATCGGCGACTCCACCCGCGGATCGACCACCTCGTCGGCACCGAGCATGGCAGCGAGACTGCGCCGGGTGGACGAGAAGTCGGCGGCCACGATGGGCCCGATGCCCTTCATGCGCAGTTCGGCGATACAGGCGAGGCCGACCGGGCCGGCGCCGATCACCACCGCCGCATGGCCGGATCCGATGCGACTCTTCGCCACCGCATGCACGCCGACGGCGAGGGGCTCGGTGAGTGCGGCGAGGCGAGCGGGCAGGCCGCCGGGGACCTTCGTCGACAGCATCTCGTTCAGCACGATGAGCTCGGCGTAGCCGCCGTGGTACCGGTTCGAATACCCGACGGCGTGCAGACCGTCGGCGTCGAATGCGACAGGCATGCTGACGACGATGTCGCCCTCGGCGATGTTCTGCACGCCGCGGCCCACGCCGACGACCTCGCAGCAGAACTCGTGGCCCATCACCGTGTCGAGATGCGGCTCGAAGGTGGTCGGGGTCATCGGGTCGGCCGGAACGTCGCCGGTGAGGCGACCCGTGAGCGCCCGCACCTCGGCACCGTGCTGCAGCATGTGCAGGTCGCTGCCGCAGATGCCGCATGCCAGCACCCGGCAGAGGACTTGACCGTCGCCCGGCTCGGGGTCGGGGAGGTCATCGACCCTCAACTGCCAGTCCCGCATCACCGCTGCGCGCATGGGGGCAGCGTACGCACCGCAGGTGCGTGCCGCGACCTCGGCCGGGCCCGTCACCGGTACCATCGCTCCGTGCGCTCTCGTGCGCGGCCAGCCATCATCGCCGTGGCGGTTGCAGTCGCCTCAGGCGCGTCGTGCTCTGCGCCGGGTGACACCACTGCCCCGGTCTCGGAGCCTCGCCTGACGCAGCAGTCGGCCGACCGCTCGATCCCGTCGACCCTGTCGACCGAACCGCCTTCGCTCGACGAGCTCTGCGGTGGATGGGACGCCTATGGCGCAACGCTGCTCGCGCTGACGGCGAATGCCGGCGGCGACGGCGCTGCAGAACTCGAGATCGTGTCGGCGGCAGCGCTCGTCGATGCGATCGAGCAGATCGGGGCACGCTGGCCCGCCGAGCTGGTGGGCGAGCGCAGCGTCGTGCTGAGCGATCTCGTCGGCCCCTACCTGCGTCGCGCCCAGAAGGCACTCGATGCGCTCGCTGCAGTCGGAGCGTCGGACGACGACGTACGCGTGCTCGCACTCGCATGGCGAGAGGCGCTCGCTGCCCGACCTGAGGCCGCAGCGGTGGGAGTCTTGCCGGATCCCCTGGCCTGGCTCGATGCTGTCGTGGTGCCCGCCGACCTGCGCGGTCTCGTCGATGCGGCCGTCCAGCAGTTCACCTCGCAGGTGACGCCCTTCGCCGGCGATCCGACGCTGCCCGGCCGCCGGGCGCTCGTGCAGGCGGATGGCGCGCCGCGCACCGAGGCCTACCTCTCGGCGAACTGCCCCGGAGTCGGTGCGACCGTTGCCGCAATCGAGTTCTGACCGACCGTCACCGGGCAGTTGTCAGAGATGCAGCGCGCCGTCTGCAGCACGGCCGACTCGACGGCCCACCCATTCGCCAGCGCACATCGCCTCCGCAGTGTCGGGCTGCGATGACGTCGCCCACACCCGATGCCCCTCGTCGGTGAGACATGCGGCCAGCGACGTCACCGGCCGGCCATCGCGGTCGTGCATCACGGTGTATGCCTCGATCACGGCGGTCCCGTCGTGGTCGTCGGTGAACGGGCGGCGGGGGAGCGCATCGATCTGCGCTTGTGGCGACTCATGGCGGAAACCGCTGGCCGGTGGCGTCGTCCGGTAGACGCCGAAGGCATGCTTCGTGGCGAATCCGCCGTTGGCCCAGACGAGCGCCGCAGTGCCGGCCCCGTCGCGCAGCTCGTGCATGACCGTGGCGATGGCGTGCATCACGTAGTTGTTCCACGGACCGCCGGCGAAGGGCAGCCCACCGGTTCGGGTGAGCTGGCTCTCGAGGCTGAGGCCGAGGCTCTGCGCACCGAGTTGCACTGCGGCGGGAAAGCACGAGTAGAGGTCGACGAGGTCGATGTCGTCGACCCCGAGGCCTGCCAGGTCGAGGGCTCGCCGTCCACCGAGGGCGATCGCCGGAGTCTCGGCGAATGACCATCGCTCGCTGATGGCGTCGTGCTCGTGGCAGTCGGTGCCGCTGTGCGGGAACACCCAGCGATCGCGTGGCACGCCGAGCGCCTCCGCCGTGCCGGCGCTGCACATGACCAGCGCTGCTGCCATGTCGACGTCGTTGTTCGAGTTCATGTACTTGGTGTAGGGCAGGCCGATCATGCGGTTCGACGCCGTC
>JBJOMQ010000132.1:0-7020 GCA_046052275.1 Actinomycetota bacterium
CATGGTGTCGATCGGCGGCGACCTGCGAGTCGCCGGCTACGGACCGAACGACGGCGACTGGGTCATCGCCATCTACGCCGATAAAGCCTCGGCGACTGGCAGCACCGCTGCGACGCCATCCGACGGCCCGCCAGCCCGCGACATCGTCGACTATGTGCGCCTGGCCGACGGCGGAGTGGCCACCTCGGGCACCATCCACCACCAAGTCGACCCCGCATCAGCCGAACGGGCCGTTGCGGATCGATGCGGAGCCCCTCTCGCGCAGGCAAGCATTGTCGGCGGATCGGCGATGTGGGCCGAGGTCTGCGCCACATGGGCAATGGTTCGCGGTCTCGACGCTGTCGATGAACTCGAACGACTGGCGCTTGGCGCGAGACTGCAGTTCGGGGACGGCACCGTGGTGGTGTCGCCCTCATGGCTCCGGTACTCGATGAATGTCGGCGGCAGGTCGCTCGCGGCCAGTGGAGGAGGACCGCAATGATCCATCCCCAGTTCATGTGGTGGGTGTCGCGCGCGACCGGCATGGTGGGCGGACTGCTCCTCGTCGGAAGTCTGGTGTGGGGAGTTCTCCTCGCCACACGCGTGCTGAAGCCGGTCGACCGTCCGGCCTGGTTGCTTGGACTGCACCGCTGGATGAGCGCGCTTGCCTGCATCATGATCGCCATCCACATGGCCGCACTCGTGGCCGACAACTACGTCTATTTCGGCTGGCGTGAGCTGTTCGTGCCGTGGGGCAGCGAGTGGAAGAACACCGCCGTGGCGTTCGGAGTGATCGCCATGTGGCTACTCGTGCTCGTGCAGGGCACGTCGATGCTGATGCGGTGGATGCCCAAGAAGGTCTGGCATGCGATTCACATCACGTCATACGCAGCCGTCTGGCTTGGCTTCGTCCACGGAGCACTTGCAGGCACTGACGTCACGAATCCCGTGTACCAGTACATCGTCATGCTGCTCATCCTCGCTGCAATGGGCTTCGCACTCGTCCGAGTGCTGATCGGCACCAACCGAGCACGCGCCCGAGAGAACGCAGCAGCGCGCAACGCTGCATCCAGCCCGCCCCAGTCGGGCGACACGACTCAGGCCGCCGAGCCGAGCGCTGCATCCGCCTCTGCCGCACCGCCTCGGGCGGCCCGCAATCCGCGCATTCCTGAGGCTGCCCGCGCAGCCGCTCGCGCCGCTGCACAGAGCACGCCCGGAACCCCGGGTCCAGGCGTAGGTGCAGACGCACCGCTCCCCACGTCGACTCCAGCGCCGAACCAGCCGGCCGACGCTCCTGCCAGCCAGCGAGCGACCGCTAGCGCCTCAGCGGAGATGCCGGCGCCCACCACGCTCCCTCTTCGCTCGGTGCCGACGTCCGAGACAGACGACGAGCGTCAGGCGCGGCTCGAGGCGCTCGCCGCTGCGCGAGCCGCTCGTCAGACCAAGGCCTGATACACCAGCTGCTTCAGCTGCGACCGGATCGGATGTGTGCTGCTGGGCAGCAACTGCGTGTAGAACGCCACCGTCAGGTCGTCGACTGGGTCGATCCAGAAGGCCGTGCTGGCAGCTCCACCCCATGCGTACTCACCGGCGTTGCCGGGCACGCGGCCCTTCACCGGATCGAGCGTCACGCTGACGCCAAGGCCGAAGCCAACACCGTCGAACGCAGTCTCGGCGAAGAGCGGGCGACCGAAGGCGGTGAGATCCTTTCCATCTGGCAGGTGGTTGCTCGCCATGAACTTGACGGTTCGCGGCGACAGAATCCGCACCCCGTCGAGCTCGCCACCTCGTGCGAGCATCTGCATGAAGCGGTGGTAGTCGGAGGCAGTGCTCTGCAGACCGCCACCGCCCATGAAGGCCTTCGGCGGGCGCTTGGCGGCGTCACCCATGCCGCCGAGCGGAATTGCTCGACGCGTCGACGGGTCCGCGCCATAGAGCACGGCGAGTCGATGGTGCTGATCCTCTGGCACCGACCATGTCGTGTCAGTCATCCCCAGCGGCTCGAGCAGTCTGGTCCTCAGCAACTCGTCGAGCGGCTGACCGCTGATCACCTCGAGCACGCGGCCGAGCACGTCGAGTCCCATTGAGTAGTTCCACTCGGTCCCCGGCTGGAAGAGCAGTGGCAGTGCGGCGAGTCGGTCGCAGACGCCGGCAAGGTCGGCAACGCCATCGGGGGTGCCCCATTCGAAGCCGGCTCGGCGGTACAGGTCGTCGACGGGGTGCGCATACATGAAGCCATAGGTGAGGCCTGCGGTGTGGGCGAACAACTGCCAGAGGCGCAGCGTCTCGGTGATCGGTTCGGTCACCGGGCTGGTGACGCTCCCCGATCGCCACACCCGAGTCGACTTGAACGCCGGGATGTAGCGGTGCACCGGATCGTTCAGCTCGAAGCGCCCCTCCTCCCACAGCTGCAGCGCGAGCACGGCCGTGATTGGCTTCGTCATCGAGAAGATGCGCCAGATCGTGTCGGCGTCGACCGGCACGGCGTTGGCGACATCGCGCTGGCCCGAGAGCGAGTGGTGCACCACCTTGCCGTGCCTCGCGACAACGATCTGCCAGCCGGTCAGGCGACCGTCGTCGATGTAGCCCTGGAAGTGCCGGTCGATCCGCGACAGGCGCTCGGTCGACATCCCCACCGACTCGGGTGCCGCCTCGATGTGGAGTCCGCTCATGGGCGAAGGGTAGTCATCGACGGCACGGCGGCCGCCAGCGCTCACGCCGGGACGAACGGGCGACCCGCAGCTCCCGGTGACGCGCTCGCAGGTCGGCGCAGCCACACCGCCACCGGGCCTGAGCTGTACGGCGCGCACCAACTCTCCCAGCCGCCAGGCACGAATGATTCGGCTCGCTCGACCACCCAGCCGGCGGCCCGTTCAGCGAGTTCGGCGAGCGGGGCGACCGCCACCACTTCGGCCCGGCCGGGCGAGGGCGCCAGGCGGGCCAGGGCAGTCCACACGTGGGTCGACATCAGCAGCGACAGGTCGCCCGGCCAGTCGAGCTCGGGCAGGTGGTTGCCGCGCCGCATGTTGCACCGCCGATGGGCCAGGCGCAGGTTGCCCAGATCGCTGCTGCCGCCCCTGCTGCGGGGCACGAGGTGATCGAGGGTCGCACGACTCGGAGAGTCGTCCGGGCAGTGCGGGTCGATGGCGCCGCCGCACAGCCAGCACCACCATCCATCCCGCTCGGCGACCCGACCGACCGTCACGCCCGAACTCTACGGAGCACCGGCGCAGCGGCACCCGACGGGGGCGTATTCTTGGTACATGCGTACCGGAATACTCGGCGACCTTGCTGCTCGGACGGCGCAGCTTCGCACCGATGGCCTCTTCAAGGCCGAGCGGGTGATCGCCTCGCCGCAAGACGCTCATGTGGTGCTGGCCGACGGAACCCAGCTCGTCAACATGTGCGCCAACAACTACCTCGGGCTGGCAGACCACCCCGCACTCGTCGAGGCGGCACGACTGGCCGTCGACGAGCACGGTTTCGGCATGGCGTCTGTTCGCTTCATCTGCGGCACCCAGACCGTGCACACCGAGCTCGAGCGGCGGCTCAGCGCGTTCCTCGGGACCGACGACACCATTCTGTATTCGTCGTGCTTCGACGCGAACGGCGGTCTCTTCGAGACCATCCTCGATGAGCCGGATGCCGTCATCAGCGACAGCCTCAATCACGCTTCGATCATCGACGGCATACGCCTGTCGAAGGCGCGACGCCTCCGCTACGACAACAACGACATGCACGACCTCGAGCAGCGCCTCCGCGAATCGCAGGACGCCAGGTACCGGCTGGTGGCGACCGACGGCGTGTTCTCGATGGACGGCGTCATCGCGAACCTGTCGGCGATCTGCGATCTCGCCGAGCAGTACGACGCCATGGTGATGGTCGACGACTCGCATGCCGTCGGATTCATCGGCGAGGGCGGGCGCGGTACGCCCGAACTGCACGGTGTCATCGACCGTGTCGACATCATCACCGGCACGCTCGGCAAGGCACTGGGCGGGGCGAGCGGTGGCTACACCAGTGGCCGCCAGGAGATCATCGACTGGCTGCGGCAGCGCTCGCGTCCGTACCTGTTCAGTAACAGCCTGGCACCCGCGATTGCTGCCACGACGATCACCGTCCTCGAGATGCTCGAGCAGGGCGCCGACCTTCGCCGCCGCCTGTCGCGCAATGCTGAGCGCTTCCGGGGTGGGATGGAGTCGGCCGGCTTCACGCTCGCTGGCAGCGGACATCCGATCATCCCGGTGATGATCGGCGATGCGCGGGTCGCTGGCGAGATGGCGCAGCGTCTTCTCGCCGAGGGCATCTACGTGATCGCCTTCAGTTACCCCGTCGTGCCGCACGGCACCGCTCGCATCCGCACTCAGATGTCGGCTGCGCACAGCGATGCCGACGTCGACCGTGCGATCGAGGCATTTACCACCGTTGGCCGCGCCATGGGAATCGTGTCGTGACACGCGACCGCTCAGTCACCGCAGGGGGTTGGCAATGACCGCAACAAGATCGATGAAGGCGCTGGTAAAGGCTGCCCGCGAGCCCGGCCTCTGGCTCGAGCACGTGCCGGTTCCCGAGCCCCGCGACGGCGAGGTGCTGATCCGCGTACGGAAGACGTCGATCTGCGGCACCGACCTGCACATCCACAAATGGGACGCGTGGGCGCAGTCGACGATCCCCGTACCAATGGTGGTGGGTCACGAGTTCATGGGCGAGATCGCCGCGCTCGGTCCAGGGGTCGGCGGCCTCGAGGTCGGCCAGCGGGTTGCTGGCGAGGGGCACATCACGTGCGGCCACTGCCGCAACTGCAAGGGCGGACGCCGAGAGTTCTGCCACAACCACACGGGCGTGGGCGTCACCCGTGCAGGTGCCTTTGCCGAATACATCGTCATTCCTGCGGCGAATGTGTTCGTCGTTCCTCCGCACATCAGCGACGACGTCGCCGCCGTACTCGATCCGCTCGGCAACGCAACGCACACGGCGCTGCGATTCGACGTGGTCGGCGAGGACGTGCTCATCACCGGTGCCGGACCCATCGGCGTGATGGCCACCGCCATCGTGCGGCACATCGGGGCCCGACACGTCGTGGTCACTGACGTGAACCCGTACCGACTCGCAATGGCGAAGGCTGCCGGCGCGAGCCGCGCCGTCGACGTGCGTCACGAGTCGCTCGGTCCGGTCATGGCCGAGCTCGGCATGGCAGAGGGGTTCGACATCGGACTCGAGATGTCGGGAGCAGAGGCGGCGTTCAATCAGATGCTCGACTCGATGAACCACGGCGGCCGGATCGCCGTGCTCGGAATCCCGTCCGGCCCGATGACGCTCGACGTCAACGACGTGATCTTCAAGGGCCTCGACATTGCCGGCATCTACGGACGGCGGATCTTCGAGACCTGGTACAAGATGGCCGCCATGCTGCAGAGCGGACTCGACGTGGGCTCGATCGTCACCCACCGCCTGCCCGCCGAACGCTTCGAGGAGGCGTTCGCCACGGTGTCCGCTGGCGAATGCGGCAAGGTGATCCTCGACTGGTGACGGACGCCACGGCCGCACGGCTCTGATGCTGAGTCGTATCGACTCAACTTTTCTGCAGTTCGAGTTGGCGTGCCCTGGGAGAGTCCCTAACCTTGCGTCAGGTTCACTCAGGATCTGGCGGGCCGAACCCCCCACGGCCCGCCATCAGCGCAAGGAGACACCATCATGGGCAAGGCCGTCGGCATCGATCTCGGTACCACCAACTCCGTCGTCGCCGTCTTTGAGGCGGGCGACACGGTCGTCATCCCCAACAGCGAAGGCAGTCGCACCACCCCGTCGGTGGTCGCGTTCAGCAAGGCCGGCGAGGTGCTGGTGGGCGAAGTGGCAAAGCGCCAGGCGATCACCAACCCCGATCGCACCTTCCGCAGCATCAAGCGCCACATGGGCGAAGCGTGGAAGACCGACGACGTCGACGGCAAGCGCTACACCCCCCAGGAGATCAGCGCCCGCACGCTGATGAAGCTGAAGCGGGACGCAGAGGCGTACCTGGGCACCGAGGTCACTGACGCCGTCATCACCGTCCCCGCCTATTTCGACGATGCCCAGCGCACCGCCACCAAGGAAGCGGGCCAGATCGCCGGCCTCAACGTGCTGCGCATCATCAACGAGCCCACCGCCGCCGCACTGGCGTACGGGCTCGACAAGAGCGCCGAGGACGAGAAGGTCCTCGTGTTCGACCTCGGTGGCGGCACCTTCGACGTGTCGGTGCTCGAGATCGGCGATGGCGTGTTCGAAGTGAAGAGCACGCACGGCGACACGCAGCTGGGCGGCGACGACTGGGACCAGCGCGTCATCGACTGGCTGGTGAAGGAGTTCAAGTCGAAGCACGGCGTCGATCTCGGTGCCGACAAGATGGCTGCGCAGCGCCTGAAGGAGGCCGCCGAGAAGGCCAAGATCGAGCTCAGCCAGGTGCAGCAGACGCAGATCAACCTCCCGTTCATCACTGCCACTGCCGACGGCCCGCTGCACCTCGACGAGACGCTCTCGCGCGCCAAGTTCCAGGAGATGACCGCCGACCTCATCGAGCGCTGCCGCATTCCGTTCGAGCAGGCACTCAAGGACGCCGGCATCACCAAGGGTGAGCTGCACCACGTCATCCTCGTCGGCGGCTCGACCCGCATGCCCGCTGTCAGCGACCTCGTCACCAGCCTCACCGGCAAGGAGCCCAACAAGTCGGTGAACCCCGATGAGGTAGTCGCCGTGGGCGCCGCCGTGCAGGCCGGTGTGCTGAAGGGCGACGTCAAGGACGTGCTGCTGCTCGATGTCACGCCACTGAGCCTCGGCATCGAGACCAAGGGCGGTGTCATGACGCGACTCATCGAGCGCAACACCACCATCCCCACCAAGCGCACCGAGGTGTTCACCACCGCTGAGGACATGCAGCCGTCGGTCGAGATCCACGTGCTGCAGGGCGAGCGCGAGATGGCCAGCTACAACAAGACGCTCGGCAAGTTCCAGCTCGTCGACCTGCCGCCCGCACCGCGTGGCGTTCCCCAGATCGAGGTCACCTTC
>JBJOMQ010000133.1:0-11986 GCA_046052275.1 Actinomycetota bacterium
CGACCGATGCCCGTAGACGGCTGCGGCGCGCAGCAGAGACGGGACGTCGTGCGAGCCGCGGACATTGGCGGCCAGGCGCTCGTCGAGTTCGACGGCACGAGCCTCCTCCAGCAGGTCGATCACGGCATGAGAATCGCTGCCGAGCGACAGCGCAGCGCCGGCGTCGCGCAGTCGGCGTGCAGGGCCGATGCCGTCGGCGAGGTCGCGTTCGGTGGTCGGGCAGAAGCAGCACGTGCAGCGGGCACCGCCAAGCAGGCCGATGTCGCCGTCGGTGAGGTGCGTGGCATGCACCGCCGTGAAGCCGGCAGTCAGCGCGCCGGCATCAGCGAACACCTGGGTGGGAGTACGGCCGTGGGCTGCCCTGCACTGCTCGTTCTCGGCGGGCTGCTCGCTGAGGTGGGCGTGCAGCACCATGCCTCGCGATCGGGCTAGGTCCGCCACCGTGGCCAGCGAGTGAGGATCGACCGCGCGAACCGAGTGGACGGCAGCACCGAGCCGGCAGTGCGACGACTCGAAGCGTGCTGCATCGCCGAGCCGCTCGGCCCACCGGTCGGCGGAGAGGTCGGTGAACCGACGCTGGACCTCGTTCACCTGCAGGTACTCCCCCGCCTCGCTGAGCCCGCCGTGCAGGTAGCACGTGTCCAGCAGGGTGATCCGGATGCCGGCCTCGGCAGCGGCAGCAACGAGTGCAGCGCCCATGGCGTTCGGGTCGACGTACTGGCGACCGTCGCGGTCGTGATGCAGGTAGTGGAACTCGCCGACGCAGGCGATGCCAGCCATTGCCATCTCGGCGAACACCGCACGCGCCAGGCACTGGTACGAGTCGGGCTGCAGGCTGGCCGCGGCGGCATACATCTGCTCTCGCCATGTCCAGAACGAACCGCTGCCCACCTGCGTGCGGCCCCGCAGGGCGCGGTGGAAGGCGTGGCTGTGGGCATTGGCAAGGCCCGGGAGCACGACGCCCCGCAGAACACGCGCCCCCTCCGGGCACGGCACCCCCGGCTCGACGGCCGAGAAGCGCCCGTCGTCAACCGAGACCAGCACGCTGTCGACGGCCGAGTCGCCGCCCAGCCACGCCGACTCGCACCAGTAGCGAGCCGTCACGATCCGACGCGCTCCACGAAGGCAGTGATCCGCTCGACGAACGCAGCCCGGTGGTACCGCTCGAACTGCTCCCACGTGGTGAGCGTGCGCGTGTCGTGCACTCGGTCGAGGAACAGCAGCCCGTCGAGGTGGTCGATCTCATGCTGGAAGGTGCCGGCCGTGAGACCGCGCTTGACCTCGTCGTGCTCGACGCCGTGGCGGTCGAGGTATCGGACGCGGATGTTGACGTGCCGCATCACATTGCCGCGCATGTTCGGCACCGACAGGCAGCCCTCGTTCACCTCGACCATCTGGTCGTCGAGGAACTCGATGACCGGGTTCACCACCACGGTGAGCGGAATCGGCGGCTTGTAGGGGTACCGAGGGTTCTTGTTCACCTCAATGGTGGTGATGCGAACCAACTCGCCGATCTGCGGCGCGGCGATCCCGGCACCATTGGCTGCGTGCATGGTGTCGATGAGGTCGTCGATCAGCTGCTGCATCGCCGGTGACGCCAGCTCGTCGTGGCTCACCTCGCGCGACACCTCGCGCAGCAGCGGGTTGCCGACGTGGAGGATCTCGCGCACGCTCATGCCGTCTCCCACAGTACGGGGAACAGCGGATGCTCCAAGGGCGCTCGGTCGGGCAGCTCGTCGGCGAGCCCGGGAAAGGGAGGCGAGGTGGTCCAGGGCCGCACGGCGTGCACCATGTCGTCGCCGAGGAAGCGCACCGACAGCACCCGCCGACGGTGACCGCCGCTCACCCCGCCCGAGCCGTGCACGGTGAGCATGTGGAAGAAGACGGCGTCACCCGGCTCGAGTGCCCACCCCAGCACGGGATACCGCTCAGGGTCGGCGGCGAAGTCGGGCATCTCTGCGAGCGCACCGTCGGGAAACCACTTCGCCTGGCCGTCAAGGAACGACCGGGGCATGAACCACGGGCCGCGATGCGTGCCGGCGATGAGTTCGAGGGTGCTCTGGCGCGCCACCGGGTCGACGGGGCACCACATGCTGATGTTCTGGTGCCCGTCGACGTTGTAGTACGGGATGTCCTGGTGCCACGGCGTGCGCTGACGCGTGCCCGGCTCCTTCACCAGTACGTGGTCGTGGTAGAGGCGGACGCACGTGGTGCCCATCAGTTCGCCGGCGATGCGAGCCGCGGCGGACTCGCGGATGAACTGCTCCATCGCCGGCAGGCGCTGCCAGTTGCAGAAGTCCTCGATGAACGCACCGTCGTCGCTGCCGCTGGCGCGCTTCGCCAGCGGCGACAGCGAGGCGAGATTCTCGTCGATGGCGGCGCGGGCCAGCGCGATCTCGGCATCGCTGAACGCGCCGCGCACGCACACGGCGCCGTCGCGCCAGAAGTCGCCCTCGACAGTCCACGACGCACCCATCGTCAGCCTTCCAGCATCGGCACGCGCACCCCACGCTCGCCGGCGACGTCGACCGCCCGCTCGTAGCCGGCGTCGGCGTGGCGGATCACGCCCATGCCCGGATCGGTGAGCAGCACCCTCGAGAGCTTCTCGCCGGCGAGGTCGGTGCCGTCGGCAAGGCACACCATGCCGGCATGGATGCTGCGACCGATGCCCACGCCGCCGCCGTGGTGGATGCTCACCCAGCTGGCACCGCTGCTGGTGTTCACCAGCGCGTTGAGCAGCGGCCAGTCGGCGATGGCGTCAGAGCCGTCGAGCATCGCCTCGGTCTCGCGGTACGGCGACGCCACCGAGCCCGAGTCGAGATGGTCGCGTCCGATCACGATGGGGGCCTTCAGCTCGCCGCGTCGGACCATCTCGTTGAACCGCATGCCGAGGCGGTGACGCTCGCCGTAGCCGAGCCAGCAGATGCGCGCCGGCAGCCCCTGGAAGGCAACGCGCTCACCCGCGAGGGTGATCCAGCGGCGCAGCCCCTCGTCGTCGGGGAACTCCTCGAGCACCGCGCGGTCGGTGGCCGCGATGTCGGCCGGGTCGCCGCTGAGGGCAACCCAGCGGAACGGCCCCTTGCCCTCGCAGAACAACGGCCGGATGTACGCCGGCAGGAACCCTGGGTAGTCGAAGGCTCGCTCGAAGCCGCCGAGCTTGGCCTCGGTGCGCAGGCTGTTGCCGTAGTCGAACACCTCGGCGCCCTTGTCGAGGAAGCCCACCATTGCCCGGCAGTGGGTGGCCATGCTCACCCGGCTGCGGCGGATCAGCTCCTGTGGGTTGCTGCGCGCCATCTCGGCGGTGGCCTCTGGCGTGAGGTCGGCCGGCACGTAGCTGAGCGGGTCGTGGGCGCTGGTCTGGTCGGTGACGATGTCGGCCGGGAAGTCCATCTCGAGCAGCTTCGGCACGAGCACGGCCGCATTGCCGACGAGACCCACCGACAGGGCCCGCTTCTCGTCGCGGGCACGCACGCAGCGGGCAATCGCATCGTCGAGCGAGTCGGCGATCTCGTCGAGGTAGCGGTGCTCGTGGCGACGCTCGACGCGCCACTGCTCGACGTCGATGCACAGCGTCACGCCGCCATTCATCGTCACGGCGAGCGGCTGGGCGCCGCCCATGCCGCCGAGGCCTGCGGTGAGTGTGATCGTGCCGGCCAGCGTGCCGCCGAACTTCCGGCGGGCGATCTCGGCGAAGCACTCGTAGGTGCCCTGCAGGATTCCCTGCGTGCCGATGTAGATCCACGAACCGGCGGTCATCTGCCCGTACATCGTGAGGCCGAGGGCCTCGAGGCGGCGGAACTCGTCCCAGTTGCCCCACTCGGGCACGAGGTTGCTGTTGGCCAACAGCACACGCGGCGCCCACTCGTGGGTGCGGAACACGCCGACCGGCTTGCCCGACTGCACCAGCATCGTCTCATCGGCCTTCAGCGTGCGCAGCGTGCGCGCCATGGCGTCGAAGGCGTCCCAGCTGCGCGCTGCGCGGCCGGTGCCGCCGTACACCACCAGGTCATCGGGCCGCTCGGCCACCTCGGGGTCGAGATTGTTGTGCAGCATCCGGTAGGCGGCCTCCTGCGGCCACCCGAGCGTGTTGAGCTGCGTGCCGCGCGGGGCGCGGACTTCGCGGGGACCGGACATGTCAGACCTCCAGGGCGCCGACGACGGATTCGGCCGCGTTCAGCACACTGCCGTCGGCAAGCAGGCGCTCTGCGGTTCGGAGATCGGGCGACAGCCATCGGTCGGGGCCAGGCCCGGCGACGTGCTGGCGCAGCACTCGCAGCACTGCCGCCGATGCGGGCGACGGCGTCAGCGGCGCGCGCAGGTCGATGGCGGCGGCAGCGCACACGAGCTCGACGGCGAGAATGCGGCGAAGGTTGTCGACCGACCGGCGCAGTTTGCGTGCAGCGGCCCAGCCGTTCGACACATGGTCCTCCTGCATTGCACTGGTGGGCAGCGACTGCGTCGATGCGGGCACGGCAAGGCGCTGGTTCTCCATCGCCATCGCTGCCTGCGTGTAGTGGGCGATCATCATCCCGCTGTTCACACCGGCATCAGGCGAGAGAAATGGCGGCAGACCGTACGAGCGGGCACGATCGAGCATGCGGTCGGTGCGCCGCTCGGAGATTGCCGACAGCTCGCTCACCGCTATCGCGAGGAAGTCGGCCACCATGGCGACGGGCGCGCCGTGGAAGTTCCCGCAGCTCTCGACTCGGCCGTCGGGAAGGATCATCGGGTTGTCGATCGCCGCAGCGAGTTCGCGGTCGACGATGGTGCGGGCGTGGCCGAGCGTGTCGAGTGCTGCGCCGTGCACCTGCGGCGTGCACCTCAGCGAGTACGCATCCTGCACGCGGTCGTCGCCCTCGCGGTGGCTGGCGACGATGCCCGAGTCGGCCATCACGCGCTGCAGGTTGCGGGCACTGGCGGCCTGGCCGACCTGCGGTCGCAGTGCCTGCAGGTCGGCGGCGAACGCGCGGTCGGTGCCCAGCAGGCCCTCCACCGTCATCGCCGCGACGATGTCGGCGATGCGTGCCAGGCCTGCGAGATCGTGGACGGCGAGGCAGAGCATCCCGAGGATGCCGTCGGTGCCGTTGATGAGGGCAAGGCCCTCCTTGGCGCGCAGCGCGGCAGGTGCGAGCCGAGCGTGGCAGGTGCGAGCCCCGCCGCTGCGAGAGCGCTCGCTGCGGGCACGTGCTCGCTGCCGCTACCCCACACCTCGCCCTCACCGATCAGCGCCAGCGCACAGTGGCTGAGCGGTGCCAGGTCGCCGCTCGCGCCCAGTGATCCGTGCTCGCGCACCACCGGCGTGATGCGGGCATTGAGCATCGCTATCTGCAGGTCGACGAGTTCGGGACGGACACCGCTGTACGCCATCGCGAGGCTGCGGGCCCGCAGCATCAGCAGTGCCCGGACCACTTCTGTCTCCACCGGATCGCCCATGCCGGTGGCATGCGACCGCACGAGCGCCACCTGCAGTTCGGCGGTTCGATCCGCCGGGATCACCGTCGCGGCGAGTGAGCCGAAGCCGGTGGTGACGCCGTAGACGGGTGAGTCGCTCGACACGTAGCCGTCGACGAGAGCCGCGCTCGCCGCCATGTCGGCGCGCGCCTGCTGCCCGAGCCTCACCGTGGCACCGTGCCGCGCCACGGCCACGACATCGTCGACGGTGATCGGCGCGCGTCGCCCCTCGAGCGTCACCTGCCCTTCGGCAGGCCTGCTGCCGCTCGCCGCGTGATCTGCGCCGTTCGGATCGTCCACGTCCCCCACGTCCCCCACGTCCCCTGCGTCACCCATTCATGGTCCCCAGAGTATTTCACTCTGCGCAATACTCTGCCATACTACGCAACATGGCAGAGCGAGTCCAGCCGCCTCCGAGTGACGGCGACCGCGCCGGCACCGAGCCCGGTCGCCGCACCACGCCACGGGCCACCGACCGCGGGCTTGCCCTCGTGCGGGTCGTTGCTGACGCAGCCAGCGACGAGGCGGGCGGAATCAGCCTCGCCGATGCCGCCCGTCGCGTCGGGCTCACCCCGAGCACCGCACTGCGCCAGCTGCGCGCTCTCGAGGCAGCGGGCTTCGCCATGCGCGACGACGAGGGCCGGTACGTGCCGGGCGTCGAGTTGCTGCGCATCGCCCGCGCCCTCTCGAGCTCGGCAACCCTCCCACGGCTCGCCGCCCCGGTGCTTCGCGTCCTCGCCGACGAGACCGGCGAGTCCGCCTACCTCGCCGAACCAGTCGACGAGGCAACCGCCACCTATGTCGCCATGTACGCCGGCAGCCACACCGTGCGACATGTCAGCTGGCTCGGCCACGAGATCCCGCGCCGAGGTACCGCAGTCGGCGCAGCGCTCGCCGGACGCACCGACGACGACGGCGTCGCCTCGCGCATCAACGCCGTGGAGGACGGCACGACGGCGGTCTCGGCCCCCGTGCGCGATGCAACCGGGCACGTCGTCGCGGCGCTGAGCGTGGTCGGACCCTCGTATCGCTTCGACGGACTCGCGCTGCGGCGCGCCCGCGTCGCCGTCGCACGCGAGGCGGTAGCGCTCAGCCGCCACCTGGGGGCGCCATCGCCAGCAACCCCTCGAAGTCGCCGCGCTCGAACGGCACGAAACCCCTGATCCGCAGCACCTGCAGCGTCGGCGCCATCTGCGGGTCGGCGATCACTGCGCCGAGCGCATCTCGCAGCGCAGGAACTGTGCTGGCACGGTCGAGCGAGCAGATGAGCGGCAGTGACGGCACCACGGGCCCGTGCCCGACGATGTGCACCGACGACACCTGCGCTGGCTCTGCGTGCACGAGATGCTCGTACGAGACGGCATCGATGCTCGCCAAGTGTGCCCTGCCCTCGGCGACGGCTCGCATGCTCTCGCGGTGAGCCCCTGTCTCGAGAATTCGCGGCGGCCGCCCGCCCCATGCGTGGCAGAGGCTCACCCAGCCGGAGAGGCTGTCGAGCGAGTTCACCGCCACCACAGTGTCGCCACTGCTGCGCAGGTCGTGCACCGACACCGGTCGACGAGCGACGAGCACCGACCGGTAGCGGCCGCCAGAGGCCCACGGTGCGTCGACGTCGAATGAGCCGACCACTGCCACCCTGCCGTCGAGCACCGTGACCAGCGGCCAGCCGCATGTCTGTCCGAGCACGAGGTCGGGCTCGAGCCACGATGCGTGAAGGTCGCGGCCCCAGTCGAGCGAATCCGGCAGCGAATCGTCGGCAAGCTGGCGACGCAGCGCCGTCCAGAGGTGGTCGTAGTGGGCGCGCAGATGCTCGAAGGGATACATCCCCAGCATCGCGAAGGTCATGGCCGCGGCAGAGGGTGCACCGGCTGGTGGAACGGCCGGAAGAAATAGGTGCGGACCACCTGCAGATAGCCGCCCGGGTAGAAGCCGGCGCCATCGGCAGCAAGTGCGTCGCTGCCGAGACGGCGGTGCGCCGCCGGCAGCCGGTACCACGCAAGGTCGGGCTGCGCGTGGTGCGTGTGGTGCAGGTTGTTGTTCAGGAACAGCAGGCTCATCACCGGCCCTGCCTTCACCACGGCAGAGCGCGTGCCCGATGCCACCGCCTGGTGCTCGACGAACGACCGCAGGTGCGTGCACGAGGACCCGCCGATGACAAAGCACAGCACGTACTCGAGCCACGGGTAGCCGACGATGCCGAAGGTCCACCAGCCGAACGAGACGGCAAGCACGACCTGCACCAGCCACTGGCTCACGATGCGGCGCTCGCCGAGGCAGCGCACCTCACCGAGCCAGAAGCGCGGAATCGCCCTCCACGGCCCGAGCAGCACGCGACCCGGCGCCGTTCGCAGCAGCAGCGTCCACGCCCGACCGAGACGCGTGCGCCCCTCCCAGTCGGAGGGCGTCACGTAGAAGCTCTCAGGGTCCTCGATCGGGTCCGTCAGGTCGGCGAAGTGGTGCACGACGTGCCAGTACTTGTAGCGGCTGAAGGGCAGCCACATCGAGAGTGGCAGCCAGCCCACGGCGCCATTCATCCAGTTCCATCGCGTCGGATGGCCGTGCAGCAGCTCGTGTCCGAACGACATCCACAGGCCGCCCATGTACACCATGGCCGGCGCCGCAGCCCACCACGGCACCGACTCATGCCCGAGCACGAGGGCCAGCCACGCGGCGGCAAAGCTCGCCAGCAGCGCGACGGTCGGCCATTCGACTGTCCGCCGTCTCGACTCAGTGCTCATCCCCGCCGACGATACACAGGCGTTGCGGCTGCGTGCCATGCACGCCACCGGTTCAGAAATCGCTGGGGGATGCGAGCGCCGCTGCGCGACGGAGCACGTCGTGTGGGATGGCGTGCACCGTGCGGCCCCGCTGGCCGATCATCGTCGTCGCTGCCACGAGCGCATTCCACACCGCCTCTTCCACCGCTTCCGCGACCGCCTCGAACAGGGGCGTGAGGTGGTCGTGCGGCAGAGACCGCACGGTGACTGCCGACGCCGCATCCTCGGGCACCTCGTTGCCGGCGCTCCAGGCGAGGACGATGTCGCCGCTGCTGTCGGCGGCAATGCTGCCGACGCGGGCGAGTCCGATCGTCGCGCGCTGGGCGAGGCGTCGGCACTGGTCGGCCACGAGCGGCGCATCGGTGGCGACCAGCACGATCACCGAACCGGCTTCTGGGACGTGGGGCTCGGATGGCAGTGGCACGACGTCCTCGCCCACGAGGTGCCCGATACGCGCGCCGTCGAGGCGCAGCAGGGCTCGACGCCCGTAGTTCGCCTGCACGAGTGCGCCGACGGTGAACTCGCCGTCAGCTGATCCCGGCTCGCCGGCGCGGCGCGACGAGGTGCCGATGCCTCCCTTGAACTGATGGCAGACCATCCCGGTTCCGCCGCCGACACATCCCTCGACGACCCTTGGCTCGCCCGGCAGGCGTGGCCGGTCGGCATCGACCAGCGCAGCACGCACGTGCGACGCCTCGAGGTGGAAGGCGTCGATGTCGTTGAGGAAGCCGTCGTAGGTCTCGCCCACCACCGGCAGGCACCACTGTGTCGCCGGATTGCGATCGACCTGCCAGCGGACGAGTTCGTCGCGCACGAGCCCGACCTGGTGGGTGTTCGTGATCGCCACCGGTCCGGCCAGCAGCCCCGACTCGGCCAGCCAGTGCGAGCCGGTGAACTCACCGTTGCCGTTGAGCGAGTACATGGCGCCCGGGCACAGCATTCCCCGTCGGCCGGGCGGGCGGGTGTGCACCACGGTGACGCCGGTGCGCGCAACTCGTGGCCCGTCGTGGTCGACGGTGGCATGCCCCACCGAGACTCCGTCGACGTCGGCGATCGAGTTCGTCGGCCCCGTCGGCAGGCGCCCGATGGCAAGTCCGAGGTCGCGAAGGCGTGTCATCAGGGTGGTTCTAGCCCATCGCGCCGGCTGCCGCAGGTGGTCGATTCCGGTACGTCTGTACAAGGAATGAGCTCGCCGGTGTAATGTCGGAGGCCGTGACCGACACCTCCAGCCCCGCTGAGGCACCCGAGGCAGGGGGACGCCGGCGGGGCCGCGACCGGGCCGAGAGCCGCGGCCCGAAGCTCCCCGAGCAGCGCCCCTTCCGCCAGCCCACCATGCGCCTCAACCACACCGAGGTGCTCTCCGCCGACGAACTCGAGTCGATCCACGAGGCATCGCTGCGCATTCTCGAGCAGACCGGGATGGAGTTCATGTGCCCCGAGTCGCGCAGCATCATGCGCGAGGCCGGTGCCGACGTCGACGAGACAACCCACCGCGTCCGCTTCTCGCGCGAGTTCATCGACCGCGCGATCTCCACCGCTCCCTCAGAGTTCACGCTCCACAGCCGCAATCCAGCACACGACCTGCGCATCGGCGGCCGGTGGATCGCCTTCGGCACCGTTGCCAGCACGCCGCACTACATCGACCGCAACGGGGTCCGCCGAACCGGCGACCGCGAGGGATTCCGCGACCTCATCAAGCTCGCCCAGATGCTCGACGTGATCCACCACATCCCCGGCTATCCGGTCGAGCCCGTCGACATCCATGCGTCGATCCGTCACCTCGAAGCGTCGTGGGACCTGCTCACCCTCGCCGACAAGGGCATGTACTGCTACAGCCTCGGCAGGCAGCGCAATCGCGACTGCATCGAGATGACCCGCATCGCCCGCGGTGTCGACCAGGCCACCATCGACCGCGAGCCGTCGGTGATGACGGTGGTCAACACCAACTCGCCGCTGCGACTCGACGTGCCGATGGCGCAGGGCATGATCGAGTTCGCCCTGCACAACCAGCCGGTGGTTGTCACGCCGTTCACACTCGCCGGTGCCATGGCACCGATCACCCTGGCCGGCGCACTCGCCCAGCAGAACGCCGAGGCGCTGGCCGGCATCGCACTCGTCCAGATCGTCAATCCCGGAGCGCCGGTGATGTACGGCGGCTTCACCAGCAACGTCGACATGCAGTCCGGCGCACCCGCATTCGGCACGCCCGAGTACGTGCGCACTGCGATGATCGGCGGCCAGCTGTGCCGCCGGTACGGCATCCCCTACCGCAGCAGCAATGTCTGTGCCGCCAATGCGCTCGATGCCCAGGCTGCATACGAGAGCGTGTTCTCGTTGTGGGGTGCCGTCATGGGCGGCGTGAACTTCATGATGCACGGCGCCGGATGGATGGAGGGCGGACTCCACGCCAGCCTCGACAAGATGCTCCTCGACGCCGACCTGCTGCAGATGGTGTCGGCGATGCTCGACCCGGTCGTCGTCGACGACGACACCCTCGCCCTCGACGCCATCGCCGAAGTCGGCCCCGGCGGCCACTTCTTCGGCACGGCGCACACGCAGGCCCGCTACCGCGACGCGTTCTATCGTCCGTTTGTCTCCGACTGGCGCAACTACGAGGCGTGGGCCGAGGCGGGAAGCCCCACGGCCGAGCAGCGGACGCACTCGCTCGTCGACCGATTCCTCGCCGCCTACGAGCCGCCCCCCATGGATGCCGACATCAAGGCCGAACTCCGCGCCTTCATCGACCGGCGCATCGCCGAGGGCGGCGTCGCCACCGACTTCTAGCGCCGGGCGCTCACCCGTCGCACTGACCCACCCATCACTCGCTCACCATTCGATCAAGGGGGAACCTCATGAAGACATCGGCCCAGGTGGTCGTGATCGGCGGCGGCGTCGTCGGCGCCAGCGTGCTCTACCACCTCACCAAGGAAGGCTGGACCGACGTCGTGCTCGTCGAGAAGGCCACCCTCACCTCGGGGAGCACCTGGCACGCCGCCGGCGGCATGCACACGCTTAACGGCGACCCCAACGTCGCCCGCCTGCAGCAGTACACCGTCAACCTCTACAAGGAGATCGAGAAGGAGTCCGGCCAGGCCTGCGGTGTGCACCTGCCCGGCGGCCTGATGGTGGCCGACACCCCCGAGCGCCTCGACTTCCTCCGCATGGCACAGGCCCGCGGCCGCTACCTCGGCATGCATCTCGAGCTGATCTCGATGAAGGAGGCCAAGGAGCTCAACCCGCTGATGGAGGAGCAGTACTTCGTGGGAGCCCTCTGGGACGAGCACGAGGGCAGTGTCGACCCCACCGGTGTCACCCACGCGTACACCATCTGCGCCCGCAACCGCGGCGCCGAGGTGTACCAGCACACCTGGGTGAACAAGCTGAGCCAGCGCCAGGACGGCACCTGGGACGTGCACACCTACGACCCGGGCACCGGCGCCGAGAAGGGCGTCATCCACGCCGAGCACGTTGTCAACGCCGGCGGCCTGTGGGCCCGCGAGGTCGGCCGCATGTGCGGCCTCGAGCTCCCCGTGCTGGCGATGGAACACCACTACCTGATGACCGAGCCGATGGACGAGGTCATCAGCTACAACCGCGAGAAGGGTCGAGAGCTCCCGCACGTCATCGACTTCGCCGGCGAGATCTACGCCCGCCAGGAAGGCCAGAGCATGCTGCTCGGCACCTACGAGCAGGACAACCGCCCGTGGTCGCCGCAGGAGACCCCGTGGGACTTCGTCTCCCAGCTGCTTCCCCACGAC
>JBJOMQ010000134.1:0-6906 GCA_046052275.1 Actinomycetota bacterium
CACGTCGTAGAAATGTGCGCCCGTATCGAGCAGGTTCGTTCCAGGTGCGTTCTCGTCGTGGATCCCGGCGTTCTTGAATGCCCAGAACATGCTCATCAGCACCGCCGATCCGTCGACCATCGCGGCGTCGACTACCTGGCCAGTGCCGCTGCGCTGCGCCTCGAGCAGCGCGCACACCACGCCGAAGGCAAGGAACATCCCGCCGCCTCCAAAGTCGCCGACGAGGTTCAGCGGCGGCACCGGCGCCTCGCCGGAGCGTCCGATGTGCGCGAGGGCGCCTGCCAGCGAGATGTAGTTGATGTCGTGGCCGGCCGCCTGGGCATACGGCCCTTCCTGGCCCCAGCCGGTCATCCGGCCGAAGACCAGTCGCTCGTTGCGCGCCCGACATTGCTCTGGCCCAAGGCCGAGACGTTCCATCACCCCAGGACGGAAGCCCTCAATCAGCGCGTCAGCAGAGTCGACCATGTCGAGCAGCGCTGCAACCCCGTCGGGATGTTTGAGATCGAGGGCGATGTTGCGCCGGCCGCGCAGCATCACGTCGAAGTGCGCCGACTCAGGAGCCGGGCCGCGCACGCTCTGCGCACGTTCAACGCGCACGACCTCGGCCCCCATGTCGGCGAGCAGCATTGCCGCAAACGGCCCAGGCCCGATGCCGGCGATCTCGATGATTCTGTATCCGGAAAGTGGGCCTGCCATGGACGACGTTCTAGCCCAACGACCACGGCAGCCCGAACTCCGACCGCTCGTTCAGCAGGTCACGACAAGGGAGAACGAGGCATTCTCGGGCGTGCCGGTGTCGTCGTATGTGGCGATGTACATCCCTGACGGGTCGACACTCGGCAACGAGGTGACCATGTGTGCCGAGTAGTCACCGAAAATGCTGTGGGCGTCGTGGGTGGCCGTGGCTATGCAACTCGAGACGTCACGATCGAAGACCACCTCATACTGGCCCACTGCTTCGAACCGGTAGACCTCGACGACGGATCTCGACGCGGCGAGCACCGAGCCGTCTGGGAAGACGCGCACCATCAGCGGACCTTCGTAGTAGCCCATGACGTCCACCACGACGTGCGTGTTGGCAAAGGCAGCTCGGATGCTGAAGTCGAAGGGGGCACAGCGGCCGATGTAGTCCGTAAGGTCACGGCAGATGCCGACGGTCGCTGCGTTGGCAATGTTGACTCCCTTGACGAAGTTCACGAGTGATACGGAGGGCTGATCGTCCCCGTAGGCCCACGCACGGAGATTCCCATTTCCCTGGGGACTCTTGGCAGTCACGTTCAGCACCAGCGCAGTTGCCGTCTCCGGGATCCCGCATCCGCTCGCAGAACCTCCTTGAGCATCGAGTTCGCCGAACGCGAGGAAGCTTCGAGTCGAGTTGGCAGTCATCAGACCGCCTGCAAGCGACGTGTCGACGAGTCGGCACGGCGACAGCGAGTGATAGGTGCCGTTCTCCTCCGAGGTGGCGGGGAGCGACGGGATGACGACCTGTCCAACATTGCCACCTGCGGCCGCCCGCTGATACGTCAGCTGGCGCGGACCGGTCCATCCCGCTTGCTGAGCGTCCGGCTCCGCTCCAGCCGCCCCGACGAGGAACGACAGCGAGAGCGCTGCCGCCGCCGATGCGACCCCGAGTGCACCTACCTGCTTCGAGAACTTCATCATGCCTCCCAATGTGTCCGACGCTGCGCCAGCGTCTCTTCGGCACATCACAGCACGGGTGGATATCGCTCGACATAGGTCGTCGGACCTACCGACACCACCGCTCCGCACATTGCTCAGGCGCGGGACGTGTGGCTGCGGACGGCGTCGACGAGGACCGGCCAGAGCGCCTCGGGCAGATCGTGCCCCATGTCGGCGACCAGCAGCAGGTGGGCACCATCGACCAACTCGGCGGTTCGCGTGCCGCCACTCGGGCTGATCAGCGTGTCGTCGCGACCGTGGATCACCAATGTGGGCACGCGCAGCTGCTGCAGCCCCGCTGTCCGCCTGCCGCTGGCATAGATGGCCGCGAGCTGGCGGTTGGCACCCTCCGGGTAGAACGATCGGTCGTAGTCGCGGGCAGCATTCCGGCGGTTGCGGGCGGCGTCGCCGTACTTCCGGGACGACCACACCAGCCACCGCGATGAGGATTCGATGTACGCCTCGCGGTCGACGGGCGGCGGTGCAAGCAGGGCCTCGATGGCCTCCGGTGTCGGCTGACCGACCTCCGGCTCCCCCGGCATGCTCATCACCGAGATGAGGCTGCGAACCCGCGAGGGGTGATCGATCGCGAGGTGCTGGGCGATCATGCCGCCCATCGACGCGCCCATCACGTGCGCCCGATCTATGCCGAGGTGGTCGAGCAGTCCGACTGCATCGAGCGCCATGTCGCTGAGCGTGTACGGCACCGGCGGCACCGGCGCCTCGGAGAGTGCCGCTGCGATGACCGAGCCCACGTCGACCTCGACACCGTCGATCTTCGTGCTCAGTCCACAATCGCGGTTGTCGAACCGGACGACGTGGAGGCCGCAGTTCGCAAGCTGCCGGCAGAACCCCTCGTCCCACGCGGTGAGCTGGGCAGTGAAGCCCATCACGAGGAGCAGCGTCGGATCGGATGCTGCCCCGAAGGTCTCGTACTCGATCTCGATGCCGGAGGGCAGCAGTGCGCGCGCCATCAGGCGAGGCTACCTGTGGTTCGCTGTCCGGGCTGCTCCTTCTCGATGCGCGCTACGGTCGCGCCATGACCGTGTTCGGCGTCCATGTCGGCCTGCAGCACACCACCGCCGATGAACTGCGCTCGGTGTGGCGGCAGATCGAGGACATGGGCTACGGCTGGATCAGCGTCTGGGACCACTTCTACGGCGCCACCGGCCGCCCCGAGGATGCAGCATGCCTCGAGGCAGTCGCCATGCATGCGGCACTGGCGTGCACCACCTCGCGGGTGCAGTGCGGGTCGCTCGTGTACAGCATCGGATACCGGCATCCGGCAGTGCTGGCGAAGGCAATCACCGCCATCGACCAGCTGAGCGGCGGCCGCGCCAACATGGGGATCGGCGCAGGCTGGGCCAAGGTCGAGTACGACGCGTACGGCATCGCCTTCCCCGAACCGAAGGTGCGCCTCGACCAGCTCGAGGAGGGAATCCAGGTGCTGCGCGGCCTGCTGCACGACGAGGTGACGACGTTCGACGGCACGTGGTTCACACTGCGCGAGGCTCGCAACGAGCCCCGGCCGGTGCAGCGTCGCATCCCGATCTGGATCGGCGGCGGCGGCGAGAAGCGCACGCTGCGCATCGCTGCCCGCCATGCCGACGGATGGAACGTGCCGTTCGTGACGCCAGAGCAGTTCGCCCACAAGTGTGCAGTGCTCGACCAGCACTGCGCCGACCTCGGACGAGACCCCAGGTCGGTTACCAAGTCGGTGAACCTCGGCCTTGCGTACACCGAGGAGAGCCTCGTCCAGCAGTTCGGCGGCATCGCCGACATGGTGCGCGGCGGCGTGCTCGGCGGCAGTGACCAGCAGGTGCTCGAGCGCATCGACGAGTACGTGGCCGCCGGCGCCCAGCAGGTGAACATCGCACTGCGCGCACCATTCGACCTCGCATCAGTCGAGCGCCTGGCGGTCGCGCTCTCGCTCGCATGACCGGCCCCGGGTCGACCGTCACGGCGATCGCACCCGGCCGCGTCAACCTGATCGGCGATCACACCGACTACACCGGCGGTCTCGTGCTGCCGATGGCCATCGACCGTGCGACCACGCTCACCGGGCGACGAGGCGGCACGCATGTCCGCATCGCCTCGGACGACGAACCAGGCATCGTGGAGCTCCCACTCGACATCGCCGAGCCGGCTGCGGTCGAGCCCTCGTGGGGCCGCTACGTCGCCGGCGTGGTCGCCGAGGGTCGACCGAGCATCGGATTCGAGGGACGTGTCAGCACGACGATTCCGATCGGCGCCGGACTCTCCAGCAGCGCCGCGCTCGAGATGGCGGTCGCTCTGGCCCTCGACCTCGGCGGCGGCAAGAGCGTCGATGCCCGCACTGTCGCTGCGCTCTGCCAGCGCGCCGAGCACCGGGCGTCCGGCGTACCGTGCGGGATCATGGACCAGCTCACCTGTGCTGCCGGTATCGACGGCCACGCGCTGCTGATCGACTGCCACTCGCTCGACATCAGCCCGGTTCGCATTCCCGACGATCTCGACATCGTGGTGTGGTTCGTCGCCCACCGCACCCTTGCGGGCAGCGCCTATGCCGACCGGGTCGCCGAGTGCGCCGCCGCCGAACGCGAGATCGGGCCGCTTCGTGCAGCATCCAGCCGCGATGCGCTCGCCATCGCCGACAGTGTCGTTCGTCGCCGTGCGGCTCATGTCATCAGCGAGAACCAGCGGGTCCGCGAGATGGCAGCGGCGCTCGCGGCCGACGACCGACGCGCCGTGGGCCAGTTGATGCTCGAGGGACACAGGAGCCTTGCCGAGCAGTACGAGACGTCTACCCCCGAGATGGATGCCGCCGTCGAGCACCTGTCGTCACTGCGCGGCGTACACGGCGCGCGGATGACCGGAGGCGGGTTCGGCGGCTGCATCGTCGCCGTGGCCGAGCCGAACTCGATCGAGCCGTCTGCCGCACGCTGGCGCGTGAGGGCGTCGGCCGGCGCCCGCGTGACGACCTGATGCCGCTCCGGCTGATGCAGCCGATCAGCCCAGCAGCCGACGCTTCTGCTGCTCGAACTCGTCAGCGCTGATCGCGCCACGCTCGAGCAGTCCCTCGAGACGTTCCAGCTGCACCGTCACATCTGTCGCGCTGTCACGTCCGGTGCCGGAGCGGCGGTCACGAGCGTCGGTGAGCAGCGAGCTGATGAGGTTCTGCACGTCGTCGGGATTGTGGATGTCGGTGAACCGCTGCTGGCCGGTCTCGCCGCCCGACTCGATGAGCAGGTCGCCGGCGTTGATGATGCGCTCGAAGAGGCTCTGGTGGAAGTTGACGTTGTTGACGCGCTCGAGCGGGATCTCGATGCCGCTCTTCGACAGCACGCCCTGGCGGAAGATGAGGCGCTGCGATGTGATGACGAAGTTGGTCGTGTACCACTTGAGGTAGCGGATCGCCACCCACGCCGCGCTGACGGCGATCATGGCGATCACGAGCGTGCTGAGGATGTCGCGCGCCGTGCCATCGTCGAGATACCCGAGCACCACGATGGCAGCGACGAGACTGCCCGCCAGTGTTGCCACCGATTCGGCGAAGAACCACCAGTGCGGGTGCATGTCGAGCGCCACGGTCTCGCCCTCGTTGAGCTTCTTCCTCGGATACGCCATGCGGCGCACACTAGCCACCGGCCCACGGAGGCCCTCTCCCACCCTTGCTCTAGGGTGACGGCGTGGTCGCCGCTGCAACCGACGCTCCCGCCGGCACAGCCGGTCGCGACACCCGAGCGCTGCTCCATGGCCTCGATGCGGCACAGGCCGAGGCCGTCACCACCACCGCAGCACCACTCGCTGTGATCGCTGCCGCCGGGTCCGGAAAGACCACGGTGCTGACCCGGCGGATTGCCTACCGGCTCCTCACCGAGACCGCCGACGCCCGCCACGTGCTCGCGCTCACGTTCACGCGCGATGCTGCAGGCGAACTGAAGCGGCGCCTCCGACGCCTCGACCTGCGCACTCCCATCGAGGCCGGCACCTTCCACTCCGTGGCGCTGCGGCTGCTGCGCGACCGCGCCGAGGCCGCCCGGCAGGCACCGCCACAGGTCGCCCCCGACCGGTTGCGCCTCGTGCGAGAGGTGCTCACCGAACTGCGTCTCCGCCTCGATCCCCACGGGGTGGCAGTTGATCTCGACTGGGCACGGGCCCGGCTCGTCGAGCCCGGCGGTTACGAGCGTGCCTGTCGCTCGATACGACGCCGCAGCACGATTCCGATGCAGCATGCCGGTCAGATCTTCGAGGCGTACGGTCGGCTGAAGCGCCAGCGCGGCGTCATCGACTTCGACGACCTCCTCGAACGTGTCACGGTCGCACTCCGCGACGATCCGGCGTGGGCAGCGGCGGTGCGCTGGCGCTTCAGGCACCTGTTCGTCGACGAGGCCCAGGATCTCAATCCCCTGCAGCACGCCATGCTCGAGGCGATCCGCGACGGTCGCCCCGACCTGTGCCTTGTCGGCGATCCCCGGCAGGCGGTCTACGGATGGAACGGCGCCGACCACCGACTTCTCGCCGACGTCGGCACGCACTACCCGGGTGTCACGATCGTGCGCCTCGAGTGCAACTACCGCTGCAGCCCGCAGGTGGTGCGGGCGGGCGCAGCGGCTCTGCAGTCGAGCGGCCTTGCCGATTCGTCGACGAGCGATCGACCCGGCGGGCCGGCAGTAGTTGTCGTCGGCTACGACACCGAGGCAGCCGAGGCAGCGGGCGTTGCCGAGCAGGTTCGCCACATGCTGTACGAGCGGCCCGGCCGCGACATCGCCGTGCTGGCGCGAACGAACGAGCAGCTCACCGCGATCGATGCACAGCTCACCTCGCGCGGCATCCCTACCGAGCGCTCGGCCGGCCGGTCACCGCTCGAGATCGCCGTTCGCGCCGCAACAGGCTGCACCAGCCGCGAGCAGCTCGCCGCATGGATCGACTCAGTACATGCCAGTGCTGCCGAACCGAACACGATGCAGGATGACGCCGCGTCGCGTGAGGCCCTCATGCTCGTCGCCACCGAGGCCGACCGCTTCCTCACCGGTGGCGAGACCGGCTCGTTCCGCGCATGGATCGAGGCCGCGGCACCCTTCGACGAACTGCTCGCCGAACGACGCGCCGATGCCGTGTCGCTGCTCACGTTCCACGCCGCCAAGGGCCGCGAGTGGTGGGGCGTGGTGGTCACCGGCGTGGAAGAGGGACTCGTCCCCCACTCGTCGGCCGCCTCCGAGGCTCAGGTTGCCGAGGAGGCACGCC
>JBJOMQ010000135.1:0-6891 GCA_046052275.1 Actinomycetota bacterium
TGCACCACGGGCCGGTCGCTCTCAGGGATCGGCGTGAAGCGCGGCGATCCCGGCCGGAACAGCTCGTGGATGCCGATGTGATAGGCGTACGCGACCTCGACGGGGTCGGGCACGAGGTCGAGCTCGTCGTCCGACCACATCACCACCGGCGTGATGACGAAGCCGGAGCGGGTCTGATAGTCGTCGAGCCGGCCGAGGACCGCATCGTCGGGCAGCACCACTCCGAGCTCCTCGTGCAGTTCTCGACGGGCGGTCTGCTCGGCCGACTCGCCGTCGTCGACGCGGCCGCCGGGAAAGGCCCACTGCCCGCCGTGGCGTCGCAGCGTGGCGGCGCGGCGGCACAGCAGGAGAGCGGCTCCGCCGGCGACGCCCGACATCGTGCCGTCGAAGCCGTCGACATCGCCGGGCACGCCGTCCATCGACACAGGTACGTCGGGATACGGATCGACGGGATCTGATCCGACGACGCTCGGCGCGACCACGACGGCGACCGCAGCACGACGCGCCGAGGGATCGTCTATCTCGCGGACCTCGTGGCTGTCGAGATGGCGGGCGATGCTGGCTCGCAGGACGCCGTCATGCGCGAGTGGCTCGTGTCGGCCGTCGGTCACCGGCTCACCATAGGCCGTGCTGTCATGCCGGTCGGCGGGTGCACATGCTGCCGTCGTGCGCCAGACTGGGCAGATGGCCGACCTGTCTGTCGCCGTGACGCCGCTGTACGTCGCCAGCATGGCGGTGGAGAAGAGGGTGCTCGACCGACGCGCCGCCGTGGAGGGGCCGTCGCCCGCCACCTACGAGCGGCCTGACACGGCCACCAGCCTGGCGATGGGCGCCTTGAGCCTCACCACGCCGCTCACCGCGTCGCTTGTCGGAATGGCGGCGATTCGCCGTGGTCGGGCAGGCCGGATCGGCCGCGTGGTGGCCGGTGTGGCGGTGGCCGCAGCGGCCGTCACGACGGCTGCCGACATCGTCGAGCGGCGAGCGAGCCGGCGACTGCGCGATGGCACACTCGGTGATGCGGGTCGCCGCGCCATGCGACAGGCGCGACAGGTGGCGGCCGTGGGCGGAGTGGTGGCCATCGCTGCGGGTGGCGTGGTGGTGTGTGCCACGGCGGCGGCACTCGGTTCGGCGACGCGGCAGTGGCAGCGGGGCCAGCGGCGCGACCTGGGCAGCGGTGTGGTGCCGTTCACTGCGGCGATGGTGGGATGGGATCTCGGCTACTACGCCAACCACCGGTTGATGCACGAGGTGCGCGCCCTGTGGGCGGTGCACGTGCCGCATCACAGCAGCGAGCACTACAACCTCAGCACGGCACTTCGCCAGCCCGTCGCCCATGCGCTCGGAGTGTGGCTGCCGTATGGGCTGATGTCGAGGTTCGGCATCCGTCCGCGCCTGATCGAGACGGCGCGGGCGCTCAACTTGATCTACCAGTACTGGATCCACACCGACACGATCCGCTCGCTCGGGCCTGCCGAGTCGGTGCTCAACACGCCGTCGCTCCATCGCGTGCACCATGGCAGCAACGGTCGCTATCTCGATCGCAACCACGGCGGCATCCTCATCGTGTGGGACCGTCTGTTCGGCACCTACCAGCCCGAGCGTGACGACGAGCCGGTCGTCTACGGGCTGACGGAGAACCTCGGCACCTACAGCCTGCTGTCGGTGATCGGCCGCGAATACCGCGCCATGGCGCGTGACATCGCGCGCAGCCGCACATGGCGCGACCGGCTGGGATTCGTGCTGCGCAGTCCGCGGTGGGGCTATGCGCGGCGGGCAGAACTCGACGTGCTCGATGCGGCAGTGCCGGCGGACGCTGCGGCCGATCGACGCCTGGTGGGCGCATCGGCGATCGACACCACGTCGCGTCCTTCCTGATCGCCGTCGTCGGCCGTCTCGCCAGCCGAGGTCTCGACCGGCACACGCGCGAGGAAGTCGAGCAGCACCCGGTTGAACGTGGTGGCGTGCTCGACCATGAAGCCGTGGGCGGCACCGGAGATGACGACGAGTTCGGCATCGTGCAGCCGTTCGGCGATCTCCTCGCTGTCGCCGCGCGGCGTGAGGATGTCCTGGTTGCCCACCATCACCAGCGCAGGCACGCGCACCTCGGCAAGCCGATCTGCGTACGACTCGTCGGCGGAGAGAATGGCGTGCACCTGCGAGACGAGCGCATGGGCCGAGCGGCCGAGCGCCAGTGGTCCGAGGGCGCCGAATGCGGGCAGCAGTCGCCGGAACGATCGCGGCCCGATCATCCATCGGGCGGCCTCGCGGGTCATCGCTGCCACGCCGCGTTCGGTGGCGATGTCGGCCCACCCGAGCAGGAGTTCGCGTCGCCAGTCGTGGTTGCGGCATGCCGTGCATGCCAGCGTGAGCGACACGACGCGGTGCGGGTGCTCGATGGCAAGTACCTGGCTGATGGCACCGCCCATCGATGCTCCGACGACATGGGCGCGTTCGATGCCCGCATGGTCGAGCACCGCGATGGCGTCGGCGGCCATCTGCTGCAGCGAGTAGTGGCCGAATGGCTTGTCGCTGCGGCCGGCGCCGCGGTTGTCGAGTGCGACCACGCGGTAGCGGCGCGCGAGGGCGACTCGCTGCAGGTCCCACAGGTGCTTGTCGGCACCCAGGCCCTGGATCATCAGCACTGCCGGGGCGCGGCGCGGTCCGAGCGCCTCGTAGTGCAGTCGCACTCCGTCGTCAGCCCGTGCCCACGCCATGTCAGCTGTCGGCCAGCCAGTCGATGGGCGCCACCCCGGTCTGGGTGCCGCCGAGTCCGTCGAGCATGCGCTGGAGGTGGCGTTGCACCGATTCGGAGAGCTCGACCTCGGCGAGCGGTCCGCGACGTTCGTGGCGAGGCCGGACATGGGGTCCCACTTCGACACGGGCCGACCTGCCGAGTGCGCTGCTGGTGGTGGCGAGCGGGAACACGGGTGTGCCCGTGACCACGGCGGCCGCCACGAGCTCGTGCGGAACGCTGCCCGCATGACGCGCATGTCGGGATGGTGTGCATCCGACCAGCACCAGTTCGCGGTGGCGGAGTGCGCCGGCCACTTCGTCGGGGTCGGCCAGCAGGCCGCCGATGCGTCGCATCAGTGCCCCGACGGGAGCGATGTCGGGCCGGCCGACGAAGCGGACGGGCCTGCCAGTGTGCTGCCACAGGGCCCAGGCGGCCCAGATGGGCGTGTACGACAGGTGCCGGTCGTTGCACACGAGCAGTGCGCCGCCGCGCGATGGCAGGCGGTCGATGCCGCCGACGCTGACGTTCCAGCGAAGGCCCGCGATCGGCGACAGGGCGCGCACGAGGTGCGGGTCGCGTCCATAGTCGTCGACCGAGTGGGCGAGCACCTCAGGCCACCGCCTGCGCGCGCGAGGGCACGCGGATGATGCTCTCCCACTGGTAGAGGTTGTCGATCACCTCGGGGGTCGAGTGCTGCGGCGCGATGCCCAGCAGGTCGCGCTGTCGCGAGCCATCGGCGAGTCGACCACGGTGCATCACCTCGGCGACGTGGTCGGGAATCGGCGCGCCCATCAGGTGGCTGAGCCGTGACGCGATCGACCATTCAGGCCCGACGAGCGGCAGTGGCACGCGGCGGCCGCGCATGCATGCCTGCAGCGCCGTGATGCCGCCTGCGGCGACGATGTTCAGCGGCTCGTCGAGACGCATCTCGGCGGCGCGCACCACTGCCCGGGCGGCATCGGCATCCTCGACCACGGCGAATGGGGCGTCGGCGAGCATGCTGAACGGCACTACTGGCTGACGCAGCACTCGCCCGAGCGGGCTCGGCACGTGCTTGCCGAGCACCGATGCCAGTCGCAGCACGCCGACCGCGATGCCGGCGCGGCGGCCCACCTCGGCAGCGGTCTGCTCGACGTCGGCGAGCATCCGGCCGAACTCGCTCGTGGGCAGCAGCGGGCTGTCCTCGTGCGGTCGCGTCACCGCACCGCGACGGCGGCCGTAGACCTCGGTGCCGCTGCGCACGACGAGCGACTCGAGCGACGGGCATTCGGCGGCAGCACCCACCACGGCGGTGGCGGCCGCCGACGTGAATCGTCTGGCGACATCGAGCGGTGCCCGTGCGTCGGGCTCCCAGATGCTGAGGTTGACGACCACGTGCGGGTCGAAGTCGGTGACCACGTCGACGATGCGGTCGCGCTGCGACGGCTGCAGCAGGTGGAACTGGGCGCGGCGCAGGCGGCGGCGCGGAGGATCGACATCGATTCCTACGAGTGCGCCGACCCATGGCTCGGTCTCGAGCATCGTCGCCACCAGTGATCCGAGCTCGCTGCCCATGCCGCTCACCAGGACGCGCCGCCCGCTCACGGTGTCAGGGTAGCCGTGTCGGCACATCGGCCGCAGGCGATCGACCGCAGCCCTGCGGTGCTGTGCTGCGTCGCGCGAGGCGCGCAGGGGGCAGGTCAGAACACGCTTCGGTCGTCCTGCTTCAGTGCGGTGTCGATCGACAGCGCCGAGGCCACCACTAGCGAGTTCAGCGGCTGCGGCAGCACACTGTGGATCTGCACCACGTAGTTGTCGGCGGTGGTGAAGAGGGTCTTCAGCGCTCCCTCCCACGTCTTGGTAATGCGCGCCACCTCGGTGCCCGAAGCGTCCTCGATGCGGAAGTTCCAGGCCCGCCAGTTCTCGGCCTTGATGCAGCCGACCGTGGTGCCGCCAGCGACGAGGTCGAAGCGGATCTTGCCGAACACGTTCTGCTGCACGATCTGGCCGAGCTCGCCGCCGTCGGCACCGCTGACCACCACCCGGCTCTTGAACACCTTTGCCGGCCGCACGAGCCGCAGGAGCACGCGGCCCTGGGTGTCGGTGACCTCGAGGCGATGGGTGAGGAACTGGTCCCACTGCGTGAAGAGTCGGATGATCTTGCGAAGGGCGCCCTGCCCGACCTGGTTGACGACGGCTACCTGTGCACCATCCTTGTTGAACACGCTGTACTGGTTGCGCAGCTCGATGAGCTTGGCCTTCTGGTTCACCACGAGCACCGGCTCGGTGAACAGCGTGCCACCGCCGCCGAATGCCGTGCTCTCGATGCCGGCACCGCGCATGCCGGTGCCGCTGACCTGCTCGGCCACCCGGGCGCCCTCGTTGCCGACCGTGAGGATGTTCTCGAAACGGTCGAGGCGCGGCGCGCCGAGCGGATCGGATGACTGCACGCCGCCCTTGCTGACGTGCTCGGTCCACGCCGTGCCGTCGAAGTAGCGGTACTCGTGTCGGCCTGTGGGATCGGGATACCAGTCGGCGGGTGATCCAGGGGCGGCCGGCGGGCTGGGCGGAGTGCTGTCGCTCATGACGCCAGCGTACGGCACGTGCACCACGGCAGCGGCCCGGCAGTGGGTGCCGAGCGCCGGCTGCTCAGTTGATCTCGTGCGTGGTGAGGATGATTTCGCGGGCGAACGGGTCGAGCTGACGCTTGGCGATGAGCTCGGTGATGGCGATGCACTCGTTGGGATCAGACACCATGCCGCTCCAGCGGAAGAAGCCGCCGAGGATGCCCACGAGCTTGTCGTCGACCGGCTCGTTGTGCACGACAACCTTGGTGCCGGCATCGAGCATGGCGCGCAGTTCGGTGTAGAAGCTGCCGAGCCAGGAGTGCAGGTCGTCGATGCCGGTGAACGGCCGGTGCGCATACGGAAGACCGAGCTCGTCGTAGTTATGCAGGTTGTGCGGCGCCGGGATGATGCTGACGACGCACCCGAAGCCGTTCTCGCGCAGCCAGATGATCTCTTCCTGTCGGCGTACGCGGCGGTGGTTCTCGCCATAGCCGCCGGGGCGCTCGCAGGCAGCGAGCTTGTCGGTCATGAACCACGTGAAGTCGCGGGGTGTGATGCCAAGCGCCCACTTGCCGCGCAACTTCGGTGGCATGTGCCATTCCTCCGGGAGACCGTGCAGCACGCCGCCCCGTTGCGTCGCGCCGTTGGCAAACCTACTCCGTCGCCCCACCCCCGTGCGGGCCGAAATCGGAGGGTTCTTCGCCGCCGCCGGTGGTGGTGGCAGCCTCGTCGCCCGCCCCGTCGCCGGCAGTGAGTACGAGCCGCTGGCGGTGCCGGCTGACGCGCCGGCCGCCGCCGGCATCGGTGCCGAGGGCATCGCCGCGTGCCACTGCCAGCACGCGCTCGACCGTTGCCGCATCAGGCGGGTAGCCCGTGTCGAGCCAGCGGCGCACGGCCCGGCGGGCCAGGGCGGGCGGCAGCTCGGCGAGGGCCCGGGCATCGGTGGGGTCGAGGTCGGCGGCCAGGTCGTCGAGCAGGTCGCTGTCGGCCCGGGCCAGGTCGGCCTGGCGTACCAGCACGGGCACAGGGTCGCGCTGCGAGAGGTCTTCCATCAGGGGCAGCAGCTCGTGGCGCACCCGGTTGCGCAGATGTCGTGGGTCGGCATTGCTGGGGTCGCAGACCACTTCGAGACCGAGCGCCGCGCACACGGCCTCGGTCTCGTGGCGGCGCAGTGCCAGCAGCGGTCGACGTGTGCCGGGGCGCATCGCGCCGAGGCCGCCAACGGCACCGCGCAGCAGGTTGATGAGCACGGTCTCGGCCTGGTCGTCGGCGGTGTGGCCGGTGAGGACGCGATCCGGCAGCGCTGCATAGCGGGCGGCACGTGCCCGCGCCTCGAGATTCGGGCCCTCGGCAACCTCGATGCTGAGCGAGCGGAACGAGGCGCCGAGCACGGCGGCGCTGCGGGCGACTACGGCAGCCTCGTCGGCCGAGCCGGGGCGGAGGCCGTGGTCGACGTGGATGGCCTCGACAGCGCAGCCTGCGGCCACTGCGAGCGCCATCAGCGCCGTTGAATCAGCGCCCCCGGACACGGCGCACGCAACGGCAGTGCCGGGCGGCGGAAAGCAGCACCGAGGCAGGAGACGTGTGACCGTCTCGGGGAACTGCGGCGGG
>JBJOMQ010000136.1:0-6880 GCA_046052275.1 Actinomycetota bacterium
GAGCGCGAGATGGCCAGCTACAACAAGACGCTCGGCAAGTTCCAGCTCGTCGACCTGCCGCCCGCACCGCGTGGCGTTCCCCAGATCGAGGTCACCTTCGACATCGACGCCAATGGCATCGTGCACGTCAGCGCCAAGGATCGCGCCACGGGCAAGGAGCAGAGCATGACCATCACCGGTCAGAGCACGCTCGGCAAGGACGACATTGCCCAGATGGTGAAGGACGCCGAAGCCCACGCCGAGGAGGATCGCAAGCGCCGTGAAGAGGCCGAGATCCGCAACAACGGCGACTCGCTCGTGTACCAGACCGAGAAGATGCTGCGCGAGCAGGGCGACAACCTCGCCGACAAGAGCGCCGTCGAGGCACCGCTCGGCGAACTGCGCACCGCCCTCACCGGCACCGACGCCGACGCCATCAAGCGTGCATCCGACGCCCTGTCGGCAGCGCTGCAGGTAGCCGGTCAGCAGCTGTACGAGAAGGCGGCTCGCGATCAGTCGGCCGGTACGTCGGCCTCAGGCCAGGCCGCAAGCGACGACGACATCATCGACGCCGAAATCGTCGACGAGAAGTGAGCCGTCCGTGAGCGATCACCACGACGACCTCGCGCCCTTCGACGAGAGCGAGTTGAACGACGATCGCACCAGCGAGATCACGCGGATCCGTCCCGCCGTCGTCGATGCTGATCAAGCGACCGACAGCGGCGATGCGGCCGACGACGAAGCGGCGGGCCGCGACTCCGCTATCGGCGACTCGGTGATCGGCGAGCTGGTCGACGACGCGGCCGATGCGGTCGAGCACGATCTCGAGGCGCTGCTGTCCGAACGCGACACGCTGAAGGATGTTGCCCAGCGGCTGCAGGCCGACTTCGACAACTACCGAAAGCGGGTGGCGGCCCAGACCGCCGACGAGGTGCAGCGCGCAACGGGAAAGATGGCCGAGGCCTTCCTGCCGGTGCTCGATGCCGTCGAGGCAGCGTTCGTGCAGCACCCCGCTGCCATCGAGCCCATCTTCAACCTGCTGCTCGGCGAGATGCGACGCCTCGGACTCGAGACCATGAACCTGCACGAGCAGCCCTTCGACCCGAACCTCGCGGAGGCTGTGCTGCATGAACCGGGCGATGGCGAACCCGTGGTCGCCGAGGTGCTGCGCAGTGGCTACACCTGGAAGGGCAAGGTGCTGCGCCCTGCGATGGTGAAGGTGCGCGGCTGACCCGTGACCACACTGCACCGCACGTCGCGCAGTATCTCGAGGTAGACCGCCATGGCTGCACAGCGAGAGTGGTTCGAGAAGGACTACTACAAGGTGCTTGGCGTGCCCGACACCGCATCTGCCAAGGACATCACCAAGGCATACCGTCGGCTGGCGCGTGAGAACCACCCCGATACGCATCCTGGCGACGCTGCCGCCGAAGAGCGCTTCAAGGAGATCAGTGCCGCCTACGACGTACTGGGCGACGACACCAAGCGCAAGGAATACGACGAGGTGCGTCGACTCGGGCCCACGGCGGGCGCCTACATGGGACCGGGTGGTCCGGGCGGCGGCTTCAACTTCAACGTCGGCGCCGAAGGATTCGGCGATCTGCTCGGCCAGATGTTCGGCCGCGGTATGCGCGGTCGCGGCGCATCAGCTGGTGCCGGCCCGCAGCGGGGCGACGACATCGAGGCAGTGCTGACGCTCAGCTTCGTCGATGCGGCGAAGGGTCTCACCACCAGCCTGCACCTCACTGCCGATGCCACGTGCTCCACCTGCAGCGGCAGCGGTGCCAAGCCCGGCACCCAGCCGCGCATGTGCTCGCAGTGCGGTGGACGGGGCGCAGTCGACGAGAACCAAGGCCTCTTTTCGTTCTCGTCGCCGTGTCGCGGCTGCGGCGGACGCGGCGTGGTGATCGACAGCCCATGCAGCACCTGCCGCGCCTCGGGCATCGAACGGCGTCCGCGCGACGTGCAGGCCCGCATTCCGGCCGGTGTCGCCGACGGACAGCGGGTACGGCTGAAGGGCCGCGGCTCGCCCGGACGCAACGGCGGCCCATCGGGTGATCTCATCGTCGAGTGCCGCGTCACACCGCATGCGATCTTCGGCCGCGACGGCGCCAACCTCACGGCCACCGTGGCCGTCACCTTCGCCGAGGCCGCACTCGGAGGCGACATCGACGTACCCACGCTCGACGGGCCAACGGTCATGCTGCGCCTGCGCCCCGGAACTCAGTCAGGCAGCCGTCACAGAGTGAAGGGCAAGGGCATCGCCACCGCCCGCGAGACGGGCGACCTCATCGTCACCGTCGACGTCGATGTGCCCACCGATCTGACACCGCAGCAGCGGGCGGCCATCGAGGCCTTTGCAGCGGCGACTACCGTGTCGCCAAGGAAGGGAGCCTGACATGCGATCACGAGATCACGCCGTGTACGTCATCTCAGTCGCTGCCGAACTCGCCGGCATGCATCCGCAGACCCTGCGCATCTACGAGCGACGCGGTCTTGTGCAGCCTGCCCGCACCCAGGGCGGCAACCGCCGCTACAGCGATGTCGACATCGAGCGCCTGCGCCGCATCAGCGAGCTGGCCGCCGAGGGGATGAACCTCGAGGGCATCCGCCGTGTCATGGCTCTCGAGGACGAGGTCGAGCGGCTCCGGATCGAGGTGGCCGAGTTGCGGTCACTCGCCGCTACTGCCCTGGCCGAAGCCGAGCGCCGCGCACCCCGTCGCGATCTCGTGCCGCTGCGCCAGGAGATCACCCTCTTCACACGGCACTGACGTCACACGGCGCCAGCCTGACGGTGCACCGGCCGCCGTCGTACTCTGATCGACGGGCGCACGCCGATAGCGTCGCTCATTATGACTGTCATCGACGAACAGGGACGCCCCGAGCCACCGGTCGATGCCAGCGAGATCGACACGCTGCTGGGCTTCCTCGACTTTCAGCGGGCGACATTCGCCTGGAAGTGCCTCGGCGTCGACGCTGCCGGCCTCCGTGCGACCGTCGGTGTCTCGACGATGACGCTCGGCGGGCTGCTGAAGCACATGGCCCTCGTCGAGGAAGTGTGGTTCTGGCGCTTCCTTCACGACGGCGACCGACTGCCGCCATGGAATGCCATCGACTGGGAACGGCACCCCGACTGGGAATGGGAATCGGCCGCCGACAACAGTCCGGCCGAGCTCGAGGAGATCTGGCGAGCGGCTGTCGACAACTCGCGCCAGCTTGTTGCAGTCGCACTCGAGCGCGGCGGGCTCGATCAGCTGGCCCCACGGACGTGGCCGAGCGGTGATGCCCCGAGCCTGAGATGGATTCTCGTGCACATGATCGAGGAGTACGCACGGCATAACGGCCACGCCGATCTCATCCGCGAGACCGTCGACGGCGTCGTCGGCGAGTAGTCGGTAGAGAAGGCGAGTAGTCGGTTGAGAATCGGTGGGTCGCAGCCGTCGCTGATGGCAGAGCGGCCGAGTTCGATCTGGTGAACGATCTCCTGACCGATCTGCAGGCCGAGGTGCAGGCCGGCGACATCGAGTCGCCGTTGGTGTCAGCGGTCGTCGAAGGCCGACCGCATTGCCGCATGCGCAGCCGCCAGCCACGCCGTGAGATCGATCGAGCCGAGCGCCTGGCGGCCCTCGAGCGACAGGCTGCCGGGAACCTCAGGCCCTGGTGCGACCGGCAGTGAGCCGACGAAGTCGGGCCAGTCAGGATGCGCCATCGCGACGTGCTCGCCAGGGGGCGTCACGCGCTGGGAGCGCGACACACCGTGATCGCCCAGCGCAGTGACTGCAGGGTCGTCGACCTCTGAACCCGTCCCCGACTCGGTGATGGGGGCCGTATCGCCGACGACGTCGCGTCGGCTGCGTGCACTGCCACCGCCGCGACCGGCGGCGCCGCTGTCTGGTGCAAGTCGCAGTGCAGGGCGCGATGACGGACCGCCCAGCGAAGTCGACGAGCGTCCCCCGTTGCTGGCGGACCCGTCGGGCACGTCCTGCCCGTCGGCGCACCGCCATTCGATCAGCAGAGCGGGTCGCATCTGAAGCTCGGCACCGAGCGCGAGCAGCGCCGCCACGCTGTGCTTGCACGGTGCCTCCCATCCGGGGCAGGTGCAGGCGGTCTGCAGGGTGCCGATATCCGGCACGAGCGACGAGGCGGTGCCGCGCTGCAGACGGCCATCGACGAGCGGCGGTGGCGGCGTCGTGGCGACCTCGATGCGGACGGAGTACGGCTCGGACGTGCTCCCCTGCACTCGCGCCGTCATCACTCCCGGCTCGAGCTCGAACCGCAGCACGGCACCGTCGGCGTGCAGTTGACGAGCGCGCTGCAACCGCTGTCGGTCAATCGAACCTGCAAGCGCCACGCCGAGCATGGTGTTCACGAGCCGACCGACGTCGTCAGCAGGAGCGACGAAGCGTCCGGGCACCACGACTAGGCCCATCAGCACCCCATCCGGTGCAACGAGGCGGTCACGGGCGGACCCGCGTGTGGTCGAGTGATACGAGATCGCGCAGTTCGTCATTGCTGAGCTCGCTGAGCCACCGCTCGCCCGAGTTGCCGATCACTGCATCTGCGAGTGCGCGCTTGTCGTTGATGAGCGCATCGATTCGCTCCTCGACGGTGCCCTCGCAGACCAGCTTGTGCACGAACACCGACCGTTCTTGGCCGATGCGCCACGCCCGATCGGTGGCCTGATCCTCGACTGCCGGATTCCACCAGCGGTCGTAATGCACGACACGGCTCGCAGCGACGAGATTGAGGCCAGTTCCGCCGGCGCGAAGGCTCACCACCATCAGTGGGATCGGCGAGCCAGCCGCCGAGAAGTCGGCCACCATTCGATCGCGCGCCCGCTTGCTGAGGCCGCCATGCAGGAACGGAACTGTGAGGTGGTGGCGTTCGAGCAGGTGCTGCTGCAGGAGCATGCCCATCTCGGCGAACTGCGTGAACACCAGCGCCCGCTCGCCGGTGTCGAGGAAGTCGGCGAGCAGCTCGTCGAAACGGTGCAGCTTGCCCGAACGCCCCGACAGGCGCGAGCCGTCGGCCAACGCGTGTGCAGGATGGTTGCACACCTGCTTCAGCCTGGTGAGCGCGGCCAGCACGAGCCCTCGGCGCTCCATGCCGGTCGCCTCGGCGGCCTCGCGCATCAGACGGTCGACCACCGCCTGGTACATGACTGCCTGCTCGCGGGTGAGCGCCGCCCACGCGACCTGCTCGACCTTGTCGGGAAGGTCGGGGACGAGCGACCGGTCAGCCTTGGTGCGGCGCAGCAGGAAGGGTCCGGTGAGCTGTCGTAGCGCGGCAGTAGCCGCAGCGTCACGCTGTCGCTCGATGGGCGTCGCGAAGCGATCTCGGAATCGTGCTGCGCTGCCGAGCAGGCCCGGCACCACGATGTTGAAGATGCTCCACAGTTCGCGCAGTCGGTTCTCGACCGGTGTGCCGGTAAGTGCCACAACCTGACCAGCGCGGACGGTTCGCAGCGCCCGGGCAGTGGCGGTGTCGGGGTTCTTCACCATCTGCGCCTCGTCGAGCACCAGCGTGCTCCACTCGATGCTGCGCAGAAGGTCGATGTCGCGGGTTGCCACCTGATAGGTGGTGACGACGATGTCGTGTGAGCCCACTGCGTCGTTGAACGAGTCGGCATCGGCGCGCGCCGCCCCGTGATGCACGAGAACGCGGAGCCCGGGCGTGAACCGGACTGCCTCGGTTTCCCAGTTGTGCACCACGCTGAGCGGGCACACGACGAGGTGCGGGCCTGCGAGGCCGGCGAGGTGCGCCAGCGTGGTTGGTGTCTTGCCGAGACCCATGTCGTCGGCCAGGCAGCCGCCGAGGCCCAACTCGCGAAGGCCCTGCAGCCAGCCGAGTCCGCGTAGCTGGTAAGGGCGCAATGTGGCCGTGAATCCACCTGGCACCACGCCGTCACGTGAGGTGGCATCAGGGAGACCGGCGAGGAGTTCGGCTGCCCATCCAGCACCGTGCAGCTCGGCCCCCGTCGCCAGACTGTCGTCGAGCGCGTCGGACGAGGTGGCCAGCGACGTGGAGCGGCGGCGAGTGGACGACCTGTCCGAGAGTCGGTCGGCGCCAGCGCGTGCGGCAGCCAGCTCGGCAGCCAGTTCGATGAGCTCAAGGGGCGACAGGTCGGAGTGCTGCAGCCGATGCTCGGCAAGGCGGAGGAGCGCCCGCTCGGCGTCGGCGCGATCGATCTGCACCCACCGTCCGCCCGACTCGATCAGCGATGCTCCGCCAGCAGCCGCACGGCGGAGGGCCTCCTCTGACACGGGCGTGTCGTCGACGACCACCTGCCACTCGACGAGCGACCGTGCGCCGAATCGCGCCATCCCAGGTCTGCCAGCGGCACCAGCGCCCTGCTCGGCCGGCCGGGCCATGCCGCGTGCCACAGCAGCGCCTCGCACGAGGCGCTCGGGCACGATGATCTCGATACCCCGCTCGGCGAGCGAGTCGACACCATCGAGGACAGCCGATGCCGCATCGATGTCGACGCACAGCGATGTACCGCCGCCGAGCACGGCGCCAACCCACATCGCGAGCTCAGGCTGATCGGCGGCGAGGGTGTGCAGAACCGACTCGACCTGAGCGAGCACTGCCGGTGCGTGATGCGCACCGCGGGCGACATCGAGACCGGCCGGCAGGTGCTCGGCGAGTGCGCGGACATCGCACCACCTGCTGCGGTCGTCGACATCGACCACCTCGGCGTCGAGCGGCCACCCTGCAGCACTGTCGTCTTCAGCGCTGTCGCCTGCAGCACCGTCGTCTGCAGCACCGTGGTCTGCAGCGCCGATGTCGTCGCCGATTGCAGCGGTGTCGCGATCGACCGATCCCGTCGGGGTGGAGAGGCGAAGCCGAAGTCGCACCACAGGCTCGCCATTCGCCCGTCGCTGAAGATCGGAGAACTCGG
>JBJOMQ010000137.1:0-6836 GCA_046052275.1 Actinomycetota bacterium
ACGGTCATGCCCTCATTCACGGGCCAGTCGGGCACGGCGTTCATCGTGCCCCACAGTCCACCGGTGGCGCCGTTGATGGCGGGAACGTCGGGATACGCACCCGATCCATCGGCAAGCACGGTGATGCGCGCGTCGGGCAACCGATCGGCGGCGAGGCCGGCGTACAGCGGCGATGGCACCGAGCCGGCGCTCTCCCCGGTGACGAGCAACTCGGTCGCGTCGGGGAAGCGGGCAACCAGAGTCTCGAGCGCAGCCGTGCCGTTGACGTAGCCCTTGTGCTGCATCACGACACCGCCGCCGTAGTCGGTGGTGGCATTGCCGATGTGCACGTCGCCCGTGCAATAGGGCACGTACACGACGCTCCATCCGGCGATCGGGTTATCGGGATTTGATGTCGACCAGATCCCGTCACCGGTGCCATTGGCGAGATCGTCGGGCAACTGCGCAGTGCGCTTGAAGGTATTGCTCTCGGGTGCGCACGTCGCGGCGCTGAAGCACGCGCCGCCTCCCTCGAAGAAGAACACCACCTTGGTGGGGTCGGCCTCACGGACATAGAACTCGAACGGGGCTCCATCGCTGCACATGCAGTCGGCGGGAGCTTCCACTGTCTCCCACTCGCCCTCGATCGGTGCGGAGGTCTCAGGTGCCGCAGTGCTGGCCGGTGACGCCTCGGTCGTCGACGAGAGGGTGGTGGCCGTGAGTCCATCCACCTCGGTGTCGGCGGTCGAGGCACTGCCGCCGCACGCTGCTGCGGTGATGCCGATGGCCACGACCAGTGCGATGGCGGCGGAGCGCCGTGCGCTGCGAGGTGTCGCCTCAGTGCCATTGGGACCAGAGTCGGAGAACATGCGCTGCACGCTACCGGTGACGCCACAGGGCGTGCCGATGCAGTGGGATACGTTGGCATCGTGCTCTGGAACGACCTGATGCAGCATCCCGAGGGTGTCCGGCTTCCGTTTCACCCCGACCTGAAGGTGCCGGCGCTCACCGAGGTGCGCCTCGCAGTGCCGCAGCCCGCTGCCGTCGCCGAGCCCGAGACGGTGGCGCGCCAGGAAGTGGCTCGTCGATTCTCGGGCGCGGTGCGAGAGGGAGCCACGGTGGCGGTGGGGGCGGGAAGCCGCGGCCTCACCGGTCGAGTCGAACTGTTGCGCGGCGCCATCGCGGGTCTCCGCGATGCCGGCGCCCAGCCCTTCGTCGTGCCGGCCATGGGCAGCCACGGCGGCGCGACGGCCGAAGGACAGTCCGCCATGCTCGCCAGCCTCGGCATCACCGAGGACTCTGTCGGTGCCGAGATCCGCTCGACGATGGACACCGTCGAGGTTGCCCACACGGCATCGGGAATGCCGCTCTACCTCGACCGCCACGCGGCATCTGCCGACTTCATCTTTCCCGTCAACCGCATCAAGCCTCACACGTGCTTCAAGGGACCCATTGAGAGCGGCATCACCAAGATGGCAGTCGTGGGATTCGGCAAGCAGCCCGGTGCGGCGCAGATCCACGCCTGCGGACCGGTCGAGATGCGCAACCGCATACTCGACGGAATTGCCGCCCTCACCGCCACGGGCAGGGTGCTTGGCGGCCTCGGATCGATCGAGTCGGCCAGTGGCGAGGTGGTTGAGGTGCACGCCCTCACCGGCGATGAGGTCGGCGAATCCGCCGAACTGCGTCTCACCGACCGCGCACGCGAACTCGTGCCACCGCTTCCCTTCCCGCAGATCGACGTGCTCATCGTCGAGAAGGGTGGCAAGGACATCAGCGGTACCACCATCGATCCCAATGTCACCGGCCGCTTCTACGTACACGGCCTCGACGAACCTGGCTCACCCGATGTCAGCACCATCGTGCTGCTCGGACTCACCGAGATCTCGGCCGGCAATGCGCTGGGCATCGGCTTCGCCGACTTCATTCCGGTGTCGCTGGCCAGACAGATCGACTGGTACAAGACATACGTCAACTGCTTCACCGCCGGAATCGCCGGTGTGCGCCGCAGCCGCATGCCGATGGTGCTGCCCACCGACGACGACTGCATCAAGGCTGCGCTCAGCATGTGCGGTCGCGCCTTCGACCAGCCCAAGCGGGTGGTGCGCATTCACAGCACGCTGCACCTCACACGCTGCTGGGTGAGCGACCCGCTGCTGCGCGATCTGCCGGCGGGCGCCGAGATCATCGCCTGACCCATGGCCGACGGCGCAGCACCCGGCGACCTGGTCGACGGCCTCAGAGCGGTTGTCGGCACCGAGCACGTGCTCGTCGACGCCGATCTCCGCGCCGGTTACGAGACCGACTGGTTGCGTCAGTGGCGCGGCGAGGCGCTGCTCGTGGTGCGACCCGGCTCGGCCGAGGAGACCGCTGCGGTGGTTCGCCACTGCGCTGCTGCGGGCGTGGCGATCGTGCCTCAGGGCGGGAACACAGGGCTGGTCGGCGGCAGCGTGCCGCGGGGCGGCGAGGTACTGCTGAGCACACGCCGCCTCGACTCGATCGGGCCGGTCGACGAGCGATCCCGTCAGGTCACTGCCGGAGCCGGGGTCACCATCGAGCGACTGCAGCAGCACGCTCGGGCGGCGGGTCTCGACATGGCGGTCGACTGGGGTGCACGATCATCGGCAACGGTGGGCGGTGCCGTGAGCACCAATGCCGGCGGCTCGCGTGTGGTGCGGTTCGGCACGATGCGCAGCCAGGTGATGGGTCTGCAGGCCGTCTTCGCCGATGGCACGTTGGTGGACGACCTCCATGGCCTGCCGAAGCAGACCGCTGGGCCGCATCTGCCGTCGCTGCTGTGCGGCAGCGAGGGCACGCTCGCTGTCGTCACCGCTGCCCGCCTGCGCCTAGTGCCGCACTATCGGCACACAGCGGCCGCACTGGTGCCGTGCGAGTCGCTGCTGCATGCCGTGTCACTGCTGCCTGCACTGCGAGCGCTGGAGTCGCTCGACGCCATCGAGCTGCTCATGCCCGAGGCTCTTGACATCGCCTGCCGCCACCTCGACATCCGTCCACCGTTTGCCCCCGCATCAGCCGGTGCATTCGTAATGGTCGACTGCGCGGCGAACCACGATCCCTCCGACGAGCTCGCAGCACTCCTCCATCGACTCGACGGCGTGCTGGCCGTCGGTGCCCAGCGCGACGAGCTCTATCGAATCCGCGATCACGTGACGATCGCGCTCGGAGCACTCGGCTCGCCCCTGAAGCTCGATGTCGCTGTGCCAGTGCTCGAGCTCGACCGACTGGTGAGGAGAATCGGCACCACCCTCGCACAGCAGGCTCCGCGTGCGCGGCTCGTCGTGTTCGGGCACCTCGCCGAGGGGAATCTGCACGTGAACGTGCTCGGGCTCGATGACCCCGACGATGCACGCGCGCGTGCTGCCGTGCGATCAGCGGTGCTGGAGGCCGCGATTGAGCTCGGTGGGACGATCAGCGCCGAGCATGGCATCGGTGTGGCGAAAGTCGATTGGATGGAACGGCTGCACGGTGATGCGCACCTCGGCGTACTGCGTGCCGTGAAGGAGGCCCTCGACCCGTCTGGGCTGCTCAACCCCGGCGTGCTTCTGCCGCGTCGAGCTGGGCACGCGTGAGCAGGGCGTGCATGGCGAGGCCCTCGGCGGCGAGCGCTGCGCCGCCGTCGGCGCTGCGGTCGATGACGCACACCACGTGAGCGACTCGGGCTCCGAGGCTCCGCAACTCGTTGCTGCTGATCACCACCTGTCCGCCCGTCGTAATCACGTCCTCGACCACGGTCACGTGTCGTCCCGCCACGTCGGCTCCCTCGGCCAGCTGCGCAGTGCCGTACTTCTTGGCCTCCTTGCGGACGAAAGCAGTGGGCAGGCCGGTGCGCATCGAGAGCGCCGTGGCGATCGGGATGCCACCCATCTCGAGGCCTGCTAGCACCTCGGTGCCAGCGGGCACCAGCGGCACCATTGCATCGGCGATTTCGCCGAGGAGATCGGGCAGCGCCTCGAACCGGTACTTGTCGAAATACTCAGTGGCGATCTGCCCTGAGCGGAGTGTGAAGGTGCCGGTGAGGCGGCTGACGGAGTTGATGCGATCGGCGAGACGGTCAAGCGACATGGGTGCAATCTTGCCCGATGGGCCGATCGGCTGCGCCCAGGTGCCGAACGGCCCTCGCCGACTGCCGTGGAGATGTGAAACATGAAACATGAATATGCGCTGCAATTCGCTGTTCATGGTGATACGAAAATGCAGGAAATCCTTCGCAATCTGGCGGGTGGTTTGAACGCGTCGGGCTCGTGCGATACAAAATGGTGTACTTCACCACGAAAGGGAGAAAACCGTGGCTGCAGCAAAGCAGAGCAAGGCAAAGGGAATGTCCGAGTCCCACAAGGCCGCACTGGCCAAGGGGCGTACTGAGGGCCGTGTCGTTCGCGAATACTTGGAGGCGCTGCGGGCAAACAAGCCAAAGCGGGGTCGGAAGCGGACGCTCGATACCGTGAAGTCGCAGCTTGCTGCTGTGTCGAAGGAGATCATGGAGGCCGATCCGGTGCGCGAGCTGCAGCTCGTCCAGCGGCGTATGGATCTGCAGGCCGAACTCGAGGCCATGAGCGCCACCACCGACATGAAGAAGATCGAGTCGGCGTTCGTGAAGGTGGCCCGCAGCTACAGCGAGCGCACCGGCATCACCTATCACGCGTGGCGCGAGATCGGCGTGCCGCCGGCCGTGCTGAAGTCGGCGGGTATCGGCCGCGGCAGCTGATCGGCTGGCCGGTCGGCGCTCAGATGCCGAGTGCGTCGAGTGCGTCGATGCCCCGACCGGCGTGCTCGAGACTGCGCTCGAGGTCGAAGGCCTCGTCGAGTGCATCAGCTCCCACGGTGACGCGGGAGTCGGCCTCGAGCAGCGACCTGAATGACACTCGCTCGTCCCACGACCGGGCGGCGAGTTCCTGCACGATCCGGTAGGCGTCGTCGCGCGGCATACCGCCGCGCACCAGCGCCAGCAGCACCGGCTGGCTGAACACCAAGCCATAGCTGGCCCACACGTTCTCGCGCATCCGATCGGCGAACACCTGCAGGCCCTCCAGCAACTGCGTCATCCGCCGCAGCACGTAGAACGCCAGCAGGGCACTGTCGGGCAGCACGATTCGCTCGACCGAGCTGTGCGAGATGTCGCGCTCGTGCCAGAGGGCGACGTCCTGGAGGCCGGCCTGCAGATTGCCGCGGAGCACCCTGCTGAGGCCGGAGATCGTCTCGGCGCTGATCGGGTTGCGCTTGTGCGGCATGGCGCTCGAGCCCTTTTGGCCCGACTTGAAGCCTTCCTGCACTTCGCTCACCTCGGTGCGCTGCAGGTGGCGCAGCTCGACGGCGACCATCTCCATCGTCGTGCCAATGCTGGCGCAGGCGTAGAGGAACTGGGCATGCCGATCACGCGAGATGACCTGCGTTGCCGGCACTGCGGTGAGTCCGAGCGCAGCGGCAACGTGGGCCTCGACTGCAGGGTCGATGTTGCTGTAGGTGCCTACGGCGCCGCTGAGCTTGCACACCGCTACTGCTGCACGAGCGTCGCGGACACGGTCGATGTCGCGGTGCACCTGCAGTGCCCACAGCGCGAGCTTGGCGCCGAAGGTGGTGGGCTCGGCGTGTCCGCCATGCGTTCTGCCGATCATCACTGTGTGGCGATGCTGACGGGCGAGCCGGGCCAGGACCTCGAGCAGCAGTGAGGCAGTCTCGTCGAGCAGGTCGCAGGCGTCGCGCATCATCCAGCACCACGCAGTGTCGACGACGTCGCTGCTCGTGAGGCCGTAGTGGATCCATGCGCCGGCGGGCTGGCCGATCGCCTCCTGTACCACGTCGACGAACGCGGCCACGTCGTGGTCGGTTCGCCGCTCGCGCTCCTCGACTGCGGCCACGAACTCACGGTCGACCATGGGCGCTGCCTCGCGGCAGCGGGCTGCATCAGCGGCGGGCACGATGCCGAGCGCTGCGTGTGCCTCGGTGGCAAGGAGTTCGATCTCGAGGTAGCGCCCGAAGCGCGCCGTATCGCTGAAGATGGCGAGCATCTCGGGCATTGCGTAGCGCGGGATCATGACCAGCTCACATAGCTGTCGCGCTCGGCACCGGTGCCGACGATTCGGATCGGAATGCCAACCTCGCGTTCGACGAGTTCGATGAAGTGCCGTGCAGCAGCAGGCAGGCCGTCGACGGTGGTGACCGAGCTGATGTCGGTGCGCCAACCCGGCATCACGGCGTATTCCGGCTGTCCACCGGCACCATATGACGTGCAGACCTTCACCTCGTCGAACGTGTCGAGGACGTCGAGCTTCGTGAGCGCGAGCTCGGTGAGGCTGTTGATGCGCACCGCCTTGCGAAGCATCACCACGTCGAGCCACCCGGTGCGGCGCCTGCGACCTGTGACTGTGCCGAACTCGCGTCCGATCTCGACAAGGCGGTCGCCGAGCTCGTCGGTGAGCTCGGTGGCGAACGGGCCGCTGCCGACCCGCGTGGCGTACGCCTTGGTGATGCCGACGATGCGGGTGAGATAGCGCGGCCCGATACCGGTGCCGACGCAAGCGCCTCCTGCGGTGGGATTCGACGATGTCACGAACGGGTAGGTGCCGTGGTCGAGGTCGAGAAAGGTTGCCTGTGCGCCCTCGAGGAGCAGCGCATCGTTGCGATCGAGTGCGTCGTGCAGCAGTTGCACCGTGTCGCACACGTAGGGAGCAAGACGGGCGCCCAGTGCCGCACAGTCGGCGACAACGCCATCGACCTGCTCTACGGCCACGGCTTCCGCATGGCCCGCGACCTGCTCGACGCGAACCCCGAGCTCCTCAAGCAGATCCCCGGCATCAGCGCGGAGTCGATCTCCGACCTGCTCGCCCGCGCCCGCTCGC
>JBJOMQ010000138.1:0-6813 GCA_046052275.1 Actinomycetota bacterium
TGACGCCCTCCTGCAGGCAGTCGACGGCGACCGGGCAGATCTGGTCCGGTCGATCGGATCGACTCGCGGCGATGGCTTTGCGCTCCGGTCGCTGCCGATGGGATTGCGCGCCGCCATCGAGTCGCCTCGACCTGTGCGCATCAACGACATGGTGCTGGGACGCGGCGCGAGCCCCGTCGCGCGGTCCGGCCTGTACGTGGCGCTGCGGGCCCGCGGGTCGCTGGTCGGACTCGTCGCCGTCGAGTTCAATGCCGCCGGCGGCTACCGCGAGCACCAGTCGGAGGTCGTGCACAGCCTCAGCGAGCCATTCGGCATTGCAATCGACAATGCCCGGATGTTCCGCGGCATCCGCACGCTGGCCGCCGACGAGGAGCGGTCGCGAATTGCCCGCGACCTGCACGACCACATTGGATCGTCGCTGGCGCTGATCGGCTTCGAGATCGACAGGGCGATCTCGCTCACCGATCCCGACGACGAGGTCACGCCAGCGCTCCGCGAGTTGCGCAACCAGGTGTCGACTGCAGTGAAGGACGTCCGCAACACCCTGTTCGACCTCCGAACCGAGGTGCACCGCAACCGCGACCTCGCCTCCACCGCTGCCGGGTTCCTCGATCAGGTGGCGCAGCGCAGCGGCCTCCACACCATCAGCCGGTTCTCCATCGGCGAGCGGATGCCCATGGGCGTCGAGCGCGAGATCTGGCAGATCGCCCGCGAAGCGATCGTCAACGCCGAGCGACACGCGTCCGCATCGACGATCGAGGTGATCGCCGACGAGACACCATTCACCATCATCATCTCAGTGCTCGACGATGGCGTCGGCATGAGCGCCACCACACCGCGCTCGGACAGCTACGGAATCCTCGGCATGGAAGAGCGAGCGCGGCGACTCGGCGCCACCGTCGAGGTGCTGCCGAGGGGGTCGGGCGGCACTGAGGTACGGCTCACGGTGCCGCGCAATGCCGAAGACCCCGGCCTCGACCCGTCACTCGATCCGTTCTCACGTCCTGTTACCGAAGAGGCTGCACGCTCATGACCCTGTCCGTCCTGCTTGTCGACGACCACACCATGCTGCGCCAGGGCCTTCGCCGCGCCCTCGAGGGCGAGGGGGTATCGGTGGTCGGCGAGGCGAGCGACGGCGCCGAGGGCGTCCGACTGGCGCTCAGCACGCGCCCTGACGTGGTGCTCATGGATGTCTCGATGCCCAACGTCGACGGCATCGCCGCCACACGCCAGCTGGTGGCAGCCGATGCCCGGATGCGGGTGGTGATGCTCACCATGCACATCGACCGCGACATCGTCGATCGGGCGTTCAAGGCTGGGGCGGTCGGCTATCTCACGAAGGACTCGTCGATGTCCGAGGTGGTCGACGCAATCCGGCTCGCAGCTGACGGCGATCGGCCGATGTCGCCAGCGCTCGCACAGGCGATGCTCGACGAGGCCCAGCGACCGCCTGAGGGCATCATCTCTGCCCGCGAGGAGGAGGTGCTGCAGCTCGTCGCCGACGGACTCGGCACGGCCGAGATCGCAGAGAAGCTCTTCATCAGCCAGAAGACCGTGAAGAACCACCTTGCGTCGATCTACGAGAAGCTCGATGCGCGCGACCGCACGCAGGCCGTGCTCACGGCGGTGCGCATGGGCATCGTCAAACTCGACTGAGACCGGCCGAGGCCGACCTGGCAACTGTGCAGCAGTGGCGCTGCGCCACCGCCCAGCGGGCGAGACCTGTCAGGCGGGCTGCTCGGGAGTCTGCGTCGCCTGCTCGGGAGCCTGCGCCTCCTGGTCGGGGGTCTGCGTCTCCTGGTAGTACTCGGCCCAGGCGGCCTCGCGCTCGGCGTCGTCGCCGCCAGCAGTCCAGTTGCCGTGCTCGTCGACTTCGAAGTGCTGGCGGTACTCCTCGGCAAGTTCGCCACCCTCGGCAGCCTGCTTGATGCTGAGGCTGATACGGCGGCGGGCGAGGTCGAGGTCGATGATCTTGACCCACAGCTCCTCGCCGGGCGTGACCACCTGCTCGGGCGCATCGACATGGTGGACGCTCATCTCGCTGATGTGCACGAGGCCTTCGATGCCGTCGCCCACCTGCACGAACGCACCGAACTGCACCAGCTTGGTGACACGGCCGTAGACGAGCTGGCCCACCTCGTGAGTGGAGGCGAACTCCTGCCACGGGTCCTGCTGTGTCGCCTTCAGCGACAGGCTGATGCGCTCGCGGTCGAAGTCGACGTCGAGCACCTGCACCGTCACCTTGTCGCCGACAGCCACCACCGCACCCGGGTGGTCGACATGCTTCCACGAGAGCTCGCTGACGTGGATGAGGCCGTCCATGCCGCCCAGATCGACGAAGGCGCCGAACGTGACGACGCTGCTGACGACACCCTCGCGGATCTCGCCCGGCTTGAGGTTGGTGAGGAAGCTGTCGCGGCTCTCCTTCTGGGTCTCCTCGAGGAAGGCGCGGCGGCTGAGGACGACGTTGTTGCGGTTCTTGTCGAGCTCGATGATCTTCGCCTGCACCGACTTGCCGACGTACGGCACGAGGTCGCGGACGCGGCGCAGTTCGACGAGCGATGCGGGCAGGAAGCCGCGCAGGCCGATGTCGACGATGAGGCCGCCCTTCACCACTTCGATGACCGGACCCTCGACGATGCCGTCGGCTTCCTTGATCTTCTCGATCGTCACCCAGGCGCGCTCGTACTGGGCGCGCTTCTTGCTGAGGACGAGTCGGCCCTCCTTGTCCTCCTTGGTGAGCACGAGCGCCTCGAGCGACTCGCCGAGGCGAACAATGTCGCTCGGATCAACGTCGCTGCGGATGCTCAGCTCGCGGGCCGGGATGACGCCCTCGCTCTTGTAGCCGATGTCGAGCAGTACCTCGTCCTTGTCGACCTTGACGACGGTGCCGGTGACGAGCTGGCCGTCCTCGACATCGACCATCTCGCCGGCGATCGCATCGGCGAACGACATGCCGAGATCGTTCGAGGTGACGGGACGGGGGGTGTAGTTGCCCTCTTCGTCGAAGGTGCCCATGGCACCGGCTGAGAGGGCGGTAGTGGTATCGGACAAGGGAAGATCGCTTTCGGACAGGGACGTAGGGGCCAGGCGGATTCCGGGCCGGGGAAGGCTACCAGCGGCGGTCGGCGGTGCAATCGGGCACCGCCGGGCGTCTCCGGGCACCGAACCCGGCGGCGGCCGGTGCCGCCCGGGCATCGTCGGTGTCGACAGGGTGAGTGGTGATCGTCGTGCGCAGTGGCCGGACTCGGCCCGGGGACCAGCGAGCATGGACGGCTAGGCCGCGGCCATAGCCACTCCCCTGCCACCAGCGCCAGTCGTACCGTGCCCGTAGTGAGAACGGGACCTCGCCCGCCGGCGCGAGGGACGGCATCACGGCGCGGCGACGACGGCGATCATGGCGACTCGGTCGGCCTGCTCCGCCTCCTGGCGAGCGGCACCACCGGCGACGATCTCGCCGCTGCCGCCCTGCTGGGACCGCTCCTGCCCACCGGCGCCGACTGGGTGGCGCTGCACCACCTCGACCGCCAACGGGGCGCCCTCGCGCTGGTTGGAGCCTCGCGGGTCTCGCCGGGCGTGCTCGGACCGCTGACCCTCGTGCCCATCGACGCACCGCTGCCGCTCACCGAGGCGGCCCGCCGGACCAGACCGGCCATCGCCCCGCTGGCAGACGTCGTCGAACGATCACCCATGGCCCACTTTCTGCTCGCCGGACGGACTGCCGACGGGCGGCACATCGGATGTGTCCCGGCACTCGGCCGGGGCGTCGTGACGGGCACCGTCACCGTCGAGTTTGGACCCGGACATGCCGAGTCGTGGGATGCGGTCGACCGACTCGATCTCGTCGCCGATGCTCTGGCCGTGTGGCTCTCGCTCCGGCGAGGCAGCGAGCACGGCATGGTCGCCACAGCTGCTCGTCCCCTGCTGCATCTCACCGACCGGCAACGCGCCATCCTCGACCTCGTCGCCGAGGGCCGCACCAATGCGCAGATCGCGCGCGAGCTCGACTACTCGACGGCCACGGTCAAGGCCGATCTTGCGGCGATGTACCGACTCTTTGGGGTTCGAGTCCGCGCCGACCTCGTGCTGCGAGCAGCGGCCGCGGCTACGGCTACGGCGGCTGAGCCGGCGGCGTCGGCCGACGCCCACTGAGCCTCTGCATCACGGTCGTTCGGCGATCACCAGGTACTCGGGCGAGTCCACCGACGGCGAGTCAGCGCCGTAGGCACCAGGCTCGACGCTGGACAGTCGACGGATCTGCAGGCCGGCTGCTGCGAAGAGCAACCGCAGTTCGCGGGGCGTGTAGCAGCCCGTCCAGAGATCGACCGTGGCAGTCCGCCCCGCCTCGTCGCGGATGTCGGTCCGCTCATGGCTGATTCCCCGGTCGGCATCGAAGGCCACCGGTGTGCCGTCGCTTCCCTCCGTGCCATGGAAGTGGCGCACTGCGAAGTAGGCGTTGAACGCAGTGAGTGCGATCACGCCACCGGGTCGCAGCGCTCGCGCCATCCCGTCGAGCACCATCTCGTCACCGCCGTCACCCGTCATCAGTCCGAACGCGCCTTGGCAGAGGCAGATCACCGCATCAAAGCGACGGTGGAGGTCGGGGCGCTGTGCGAGCGTTCGAGCATCGGCACGCTCGAAGGTGGCACCTGGTGGAGCATCGCGCCGAGCGAGTTCGATGAAGGTGGCGCTCACGTCGACTCCGTGCACCACAACGCCCCGGCGCGCCAGCTCGTGCGCGTGCCGCCCAGGGCCGCAGCCGACGTCGAGCACCGTGCTGCCCGGCGCAAGGCCCAGCGCATCGACGATGTGGTCGACCTCCTGTCGTGTTCCCTTGGTGAACGAATAGCGGAGATACGCCGCACCGAGGTGGTCGGCCACCGGCTCGAACCAGTGGTCGTGATGCTCGTCAGCGCCCGTCATCGCGCTGCCATCGGGGTCACTCCTGCCGCCGCAGCGCTGGCCCGCACGGAGTCAGCCCTTTGCGGACGCCCACGTGGCGCCCCACGCCGCGTTCACCTCCAGCGGCACCGCCAGCTCGGCGGCACCCCGCATCAGGTCGAGTACCAGCGGACCCACCGTGTCGCGCTCGGCTGTGGGCACCTCGACGAGCACCTCGTCGTGCACCTGCAGCACGAGCCTGCTGGCATGGCCACCGGCGGACAGCGCCTGGTCGATGCGCACGAGGGCGACCTTGAAGATGTCGGCAGCGAGGCCCTGGATGCCGGCGTTCATCGCCTGCCGCTCGCCCGCCTGGCGGACGCGGAAGTTGCTGTTCGAGAGTTCGGGGATCGGCCGACGACGCCCGAAGAGCGTCTCAGTGAAGCCCCTGGCACGGGCCTCGGCAACGGTGCGCTCCATGTAGGCCTTCACGTTCGGGAATGCCACGAAGTACGCGTCGAGGATCTCGGACGCCTCGTTGGTGCCAATGCCGAGCCGTTGTCCGAGGCCGTAGGCCTCCATGCCGTAGGCGAGGCCGTAGCTGACCATCTTCGCCTTCGACCGCTGCTCGATCGTGACCGTGGCCGGATCGACCCCGAAGACTCGCGCTGCCGTGGCGTTGTGGATGTCGCGGCCGCTTCGGAACGCGTCGATGAGGCCCGGATCGTCAGCGAGGTGGGCGATGCAGCGCAGTTCGATCTGGTTGTAGTCGGCGACCAGCAGTTCACACCCCGCCGCCGGCACGAACGCCGTCCGGAACAGGCGGCCCTCCTCGCTGCGCACCGGGATGTTGTGCAGGTTCGGCTGGTCGCTCGACAGCCGTCCGGTGCGTGCGACGGTCTGGTTGAACGTGGCATGAATCCGACCGTCGGCGGCGACCTCGGCGAGCAGCCCGGTGCCGTAGGTGCCTCGGAGTTTCTCGGCCTCCCTGTACGCCAGCAGCGGGTCGATGAACTCCGGCCACTGGTCGCGCAGCTTCTCGAGTGTCGCCGCGTCGGTGGAGAACCCGGTCTTCGTCTTCTTGCCCGGCGCAAGTCCGCGCTCGGTGTACAGGATCTCGCGCAGCTGCACAGGCGAGTTGAGGTTGAACGACCTGCCCGCCACGCGCTGCAGCTCGGCGCCGAGCCGCTCGACCTCGGCGGTGAGACGTTCGTTGAGCCGACGCAGTTCGTCAGCATCGACGGCTATGCCGACGTGCTCCATCCGCGCCAGCACCCCGACGAGCGGATTCTCGATGTCGCGGTAGAGCGCCGCCATGCCCTGCTGATCGAGGGCCGCTTCCAGCGCCGGCGCCATCCGGCACACCGCAATGGCCTCGCGCGCTGCGAGCCGCGACGGATCGGTGGCCTCGCCGAAGTCGAGCTGACCGGCAGCCGCTGCCGAGCCGACCGGGTATCGCAGGTCGCTGTATCGCTCGAGCAGTTCGCCGACGGCGTAGCGGGAGTCGGCGGGATCGATGAGGTAGGCGGCGATCTGCGTGTCGAGCCGCAGCGCCGGTGCTGCACCGCCGCGACCGAGCAGCCAGCGCATCAGCGACTTGGCATTGTGTGCCCGCACGGCCGGGTGGGCCGACACGGCCGCCACCACTGCGGCATCGGCGGCAACTGCCGCTGGAAGCCAGGCGACGTCTGCAGACTCGCCGTCGACGACGATGGCGAGTCCGGCGACCTCGCTACGCCCTGGCTCGCCGGTCCACGCCGCAGCCACGTCGAGGATGCCGAGGCGCCCGACGAGGGCGGCTGCCTCGGCAGGTGTCGCGAGCACCGCGATCTCGGGCTCGAGCACCTCCCCCTCGGCGACGGGCTCGGCAGCACGTACGCCGAGGCTGCCGAGCGCGTCATACAGACGGCCGAGGAGTTGCTTGAACTCGAG
>JBJOMQ010000139.1:0-6739 GCA_046052275.1 Actinomycetota bacterium
CATCGGCTGCAGCACTGCAGAGGTCGTCGCGCTGCACTCAGCGCCGATGTATCGAGTCGCGTTCTGCGGATTCATGCCTGGCTTCGCCTACATGGTGGGTGCTCCCGCCGAACTTCACCTTCCACGTCTCAGCACGCCGCGCGAGCGTGTCCCGGCAGGCTCGGTCGCGGTCGCCGGCGGGTATTCGGGCATCTATCCACGCGAGAGTCCCGGTGGCTGGCACCTGCTAGGCCGCGCCGAGTGCACGCTGTGGGATGAGCGCCGTCCTGTGCCGGCCCTGCTACCGCCAGGAGCACGCGTGAAGTTCGTGCCGTCATGAGTGCCGACGTGATCGAGGTCGTCGCATGGGGGGTTGGCGGGTGCGTCGTTGATGAGGGCCGTCCCGGCATGGGCTGGCTGGGCGTGCCGCGCGGCGGCGCCCTCGACCTCGGCGCCCTGCAGCTCGCCAATCGACTCGTCGGCAACCCGCGCGGAAGCGCTGGTCTCGAGACAGCAGGCGGCATGACGCTACGCACGCTGCGCGCGGCAGTCGTGGCCGTCACCGGCGCAGTGGCCGTTGTCGAGGTCGACGGCGGACCGCCGGTGGGGTGGGGGACGCCGGTGGCGCTGCCGGCGGGTGCCACGGTTCGCATTCGCCGACTCGACGGCGGGTGCCGGGCCTACCTCGGCGTGCGGGGCGGGCTCATCGTGCTCGATACCGAGCGGCTCGCAGCGGGCAGGGAGCCGGCCGACCCGGTGGCAGTGTCTGCGGCGGTACCGACGCAACTGCCGAGCGCAGTGCGGCTGTGGAGAGGGCCTCGCCTCGACACCGTCGACCCAGGCGCCTGGGAGCGACTGCTCACGACATCGTTCACTGTGTCCGCAACGAGCCGCGTGGGTTGCCGCCTGACGGGTGCGGTCATCGCCCACCGTGACGGGGCAGTGCTCGAGTCCGAGGGCATGGTCGAGGGCGCTGTGCAGGTCCCACCCGACGGCAGACCAATCGTGATGCTGGCCGACCATCCAACGACCGGTGGCTATCCGGTCGTCGCAGTGGTCGATCCGGCCGACGTATGGGTGGCGGTGCAGGCGTCAGTCGGGTCGGTCGTGCGCTTCTCGGATGCCGAGCGGCGAGGCCGTCGATAGCCCGCGAGCCGTCGGCAGCGTCGATCAGGGGTGCGCTACGGTGCCGCGGCATGGAGCGGCGGATCTTCGGGCTCGAGAACGAGTACGGCGTCACCTGCACGCTCCGCGGCCAGCGCAGGCTGAGTCCCGATGAGGTCGCCCGCTACCTGTTCCGGCGAGTCGTCAGCTGGGGTCGCAGCAGCAATGTCTTCCTGCAGAACGGGGCGCGCCTCTATCTCGACGTCGGCTCGCACCCCGAGTACGCCACGCCCGAGTGCGACAGCCTCTACGACCTCGTCGTGCACGACAAGGCCGGCGAGCGGATCCTCGAGAGCCTGACCCAGTCGGCCGAGCAGCGTCTGCGAGAGGAGGGCATCCGCGGCACGGTGTACCTCTTCAAGAACAACACCGACTCGGCAGGCAACAGCTACGGATGCCACGAGAACTTCCTGACCAGCCGAACCGATGAGCTCGGGGCGTACGCCGAGGTGCTCATCCCGTTCCTCGTCAGCCGTCAGATCTACACCGGCGCAGGCAAGGTGCTGCAGACCGCACGCGGTCCGGTGTTCTCGATCGCGCAGCGAGCCGAGCACATCTGGGAAGGGGTCAGCAGCGCCACGACGCGGAGTCGTCCGATCATCAACACCCGCGACGAGCCACACGCCGACGCCGAGAAGTATCGGCGACTGCACGTCATCGTCGGCGACAGCAACATGAGCGAGTACACGTCCTTCGTGAAGGTCGGTGCCGTGGCATGCATGCTCCGGATGCTCGAGGATCCCACCGTCGTGCTCCGTGACATGACGCTCGAGAACCCGATCCGGGCGATTCGCGACATCAGCCACGACATGACCTGTCGGCGGAAGGTCCGCCTCGCAAATGGCCGTGAGGTCAGCGCACTCGACATCCAGCGCGAGTATCTCGACCGGGCGCTGCGCTATGCCGACACGAAGGGGTTCCCGCCGCTCGAGCAGCGGGCTCTCGACATGTGGGAGCACTGCGTCACCACGATCGAGAACGATCCGCTGAAGCTCGACCGAGAGGTCGACTGGGTCATCAAGTACCGCCTGCTGGAGGCCTTTCGCGAGCGCCATCAGCTCGCGCTCGGCGACCCCCGGGTACAGTTGCTCGACCTCCAGTACCACGACATCTGCCGCGAGCGGAGTCCGTTCTACAAGCTGCAGGACCGCGGCCTTGTCGAGCGGATCTGCCTCGACTCCGACATCGACACTGCCGTCGACACTCCGCCTCAGACCACCAGGGCGCGCCTCCGTGGCGAGTTCATCAAGTGGGCGAAGGAGCGCAAGCGCGACTACACCGTCGACTGGGTGCACCTGAAGCTGAACGACCAGGCGCAGCGCACGGTGCTCTGCAAGGATCCGTTCAAGAGCCGCGACGAGCGGGTTGAGAAGCTCATCGCCTCGCTGTAGCCCGGAGCCGGAGCGCCGCGGGTCGGCGCTGCTCGGGGGCTAGCGTGGGGACGATGGCGAGATCAAAGCCCGAGGTGGCCGACTTCAACGGATCGTTCGGCTGGGAGGCCCCCGCAGCGCCGGAGCGCCCGTCGTGGTTGCGCCGGCTCGGTGAACTCGTCGAGTGGGTGGTCATCATCGCCGTGGCTGTCACGGCTGCCTTCTTCGTCAAGTCGTACGTTGTCCAGCAGTTCCAGGTGGCCGGCAACTCGATGAAGACCACCCTGCACGACACCGACCGTGTGCTCGTGAACAAGCTCAGCTACCGGCTCCACGATCCCAACCGGGGCGACGTCGTCGTGCTCAAGACCATGGAGAGCACGGGCGAACGCGACCTGATCAAGCGCGTGATCGGACTCCCGGGCGAGACGGTCGATGTGCGCAACTGCCAGGTGTACATCGATGGACGGCTGCTGGTGGAGCCCTACCTCGATCCGGAGGTCGCGCCGTGCACCGACCCCAATGCGTTCGACTTCCCGTACCTTGTCCCCGTCGACACCGTGTTCGTGCTCGGTGACAACCGGCCCGGCTCGAAGGACAGCCGCGACATCGGGGCGATCGCGTACAGCGACCTGCTCGGTCGCGCCTTCGTGGTCATCTGGCCCTCGTCCGACTGGCAGTGGCTCTAGGCCTGCGGGCTAGAGGGCGCCGATCTGCGCCCTGAATGCATCGGCCATGCGGTCGGGATAGTCGCTGAAGATCCCGTCGAGTCCCATGCGCAGCGCGTCCTCGAGCAGGTGCGGCGCCTGAAGGTCCCATCCAAAGGCGATCCGGTCGAAACGGTGGAAGAGCGCCACGAGGCCGCCGTTCCAGTCGGTGTGGTGGAGGTTGATCGCATCGATACCGTCGGCGGCGAGTGCCGCCGCCCTCCGCTCGGGGCCCTCCTTGATCCGCGCCAGCCGCGTGCTGTCGACGAGTCGGGCGCCGCTGCCGCGGAGCGGGCGCAGCACCTCGCGCTCGGGCGAGCACAGCCACAGTCGGTCGAGCAGTCCGGGGTCGGCGGATCGAACGACCTCGACAACCCGCTGTCCGGCGCCAGGGTCCTTGATGTCGAGCGACAGGTGATATCCGCTCCCGCACTCGGCCAGGAGGTCCTCGAGCGTCGGGATGTGCGGCGGGAGCTCGTGGCGGTGCACGTCGGCAATACGTGTCGTGCGCCCGAGCCTGCGGCGGACGAGGCCGTCGTGGTCGAGCACCGGCTGGCCATCGGCTGTCAGCCACACGTCGCTCTCCAGCCCGGACGACCCGAGCCGAAGCGCGAGCGAGAAGGCCTCGAGGGTGTTCTCCGGCGCGTGTGCCCGGGCGCCCCGGTGGGCGAAGGTGATCGGCTCGTCCAGGAGCGAGGGAAGCCGCTGCTGCACGAGCAGAGTGTGCCACGGCGGGCGGGCGCCGGCGCTGACGACGGGGAGGGCCTTGCTCCTAGACTGCCCCCGTGTTCAACCTCCAGGGCAGCGAGATCGTGTTCCTGCTGCTCATCGCCCTCGTCGTGCTCGGTCCGGAGAAGCTGCCCGAGGCCGTTCGCAAGTTCGCCAAGGGCTATGCCGAGTTCCGCAAGATGGCGACGGGATTCCAGGGCGAGCTGAAGTCTGTCCTCGACGAGCCGATGCGGGAACTGCGCGGCACCGCCGACGCCGTCCGTCAGGCGGTGCTGATGGACGGCGACCTCGCCCAGTCGACCGGGACGCCGGCAACGGGCATTCCGGCCTCGGGCGCCAACGTGCCGATGGTGTCGGGAACGACACCGGCGGCAGCGCCTGCCAACTCGGGTCTCGACTTCGGCAACGTCGCAGAGCGGCGCCGCCAGCGTGCCTCGGCTGCCGGTGACGATGACGGCCGGGTCGGCGAGGCAGCGGCATCAGGCGACGACGGGGCTCCGCCAGCCGCGACCGGTTCCGATCGCGAGCCCGAGCCGTGGGAGTGAGCGGTGTGACCGAAGGGCGGATGACCCTCGTCGAGCACCTCGCCGAGCTGCGAACCCGGATCATCAGGGCTGCGCTGGCGATCGTGCTCGGCATCATTGCCATGCTGGCGTTCTACGACCAGGTGCTCGCCTTCATGCGCGGGCCGTACGAGAAGCTCTGTGCCGACCGCCCGGGTGAGCTCAACTGCGACCTCCAGTTCATCGGCCCGCTCGAAGGCTTCGCCACGCGGCTGAGCATCAGCACCTACGGGGGCATCGTCCTGGCACTTCCGGTGATCCTCTGGCAGGTGTGGCGCTTCGTCGTGCCGGCGCTGCACGCCAAGGAGAAGAAGTACGCCGTTCCCTTCATTGTCTCGTCAGTCGTGCTGTTCGTCGCCGGCGGCACGGTCGCCTACTTCACCCTCACGCCCGCCCTCGACTTCCTCATCTCGTGGGCCGGCAGCGATGTGACAGCAAACTTCAGGGTCAGCGAGTACGTGAAGCTGTTCGGGCTCATGATCGCCGCCTTCGGAGTGACGTTCGAGTTCCCAGTGCTGCTGGTCTTCCTCCAGCTCGTCGGCGTGCTGACGCCGCAGACGCTGATGAGGCAGTGGCGCTACGCAGTGGTGGTGATCTTCATCATCGCCGCCGTCATCACGCCGAGTGGCGACCCGTACTCGATGATGGCCATGGGGCTTCCGATGGCGGTGTTCTACGCGGCGAGCGTCGTGATTGGCCTCATCGCTCAGCGCCGCAAGCGCTCGCGCGAGGCCGCGGCCTGAGCAGCGGCGGCGTGCGATCTGATCGCAGCAGCCTCGTCGCGCACTTCGGGTTCCCGCTCGACGACTTCCAGCTGAAGGCACTCGACGTCCTCGACAGTGGGGCGTCGGTGCTCGTTGCTGCGCCGACCGGGAGCGGAAAGACCGTGGTGGCCGAGTACGCGATCGACGCAGCGCTGTCCGAGGGCCGACGCGCGGTGTACACGGCGCCCATCAAGGCTCTCTCCAATCAGAAGTACCGCGATCTCGTTGCACGGCTCGGCGCCGAGCAAGTCGGGCTGCTCACCGGCGACAATTCGATCAACGGCGACGCCCCCGTGGTCGTGATGACGACCGAAGTGCTGCGCAACATGGTGTACGGCGCTGGCCGAGGACTGCGCGAACTCGCGGTGGTCGTGCTCGACGAGGTGCACTTCCTGCAGGACGCATACCGAGGACCGGTCTGGGAGGAAGTGATCGTCCACCTGCCCCGCGAGGTGCGGCTGGTATGCCTCTCGGCGACGGTGAGCAATGCCCGCGAACTCGCTGACTGGATATCGACGGTGCGCGGCCCGACGCAGGCAATTGTCGAGGAGCGGCGGTCGGTCCGCCTCGACCATCTCTTCCTCGTCGGCGACAGCACGCACGGACGTGTGCACCTGCTGCCGACGATCATCGACGGGCGTCCGAATGCCGATGCGCAGCGCATCGATGATGAGGCCGCCCGACGCGGCCGCCAGCACGGGCCGAAGGGTCGACACGGGCGCCGTCGGCTCTATGCGCCATCGCGTCTCGACACCGTCGAACTCCTCGACAGCAAGCGCATGCTCCCGGCCATCTACTTCATCTTCAGCCGCAACCAGTGCGACGAGGCCGCTCGATCGGCGCTGGCCGGCGGCCTGCGCCTCACCGATGCCGTCGAGCGGGAACGGATCCGGGAGATCGCCGCCGACAGGCTCGATGGCATCGATCCCGCCGACCTCGCCGTGTTGGGCGCCTCGCAGTTCCTTGCCCAGGTTGAGGCAGGCATCGCTGCGCACCACGCCGGGATGGTGCCGCCGTTCAAGGAGGTCGTCGAGGCCTGCTTCGTCGAGGGCTTGGTGAAGGTGGTGTTCGCCACGGAGACGCTCGCCGTGGGAATCAACATGCCGGCACGAACCGTGGTGATCGAGAAGCTCTCGAAGTTCACTGGAGACCACCACACGATGCTCACCGCAGGCGAGTACACCCAGCTCACCGGACGTGCCGGCCGCCGGGGGATCGACGAGCGTGGCAGTGCAGTGGTCGTCTGGAACCCGTTCGTCCCGTTCGACCAGGTCGCCACGCTTGCCGCCAGTCGATCGTTCCACCTCAACTCGGTCTTCCGGCCGACGTACAACATGGCGGCAAACCTGGTGCGCTCGTATTCGAGTGAACAGGCGCACCGCCTCCTGAACCTGTCGTTTGCGCAGTACCAGGCCGATCGCGACGTCGTCCGCCTCGAAGCCCGTCTCGAGCGCCGCCGGCGC
>JBJOMQ010000140.1:0-6701 GCA_046052275.1 Actinomycetota bacterium
TGCAGTGCCGTGCGGGTCAGCGCCACCACTCGTCGACAGCGGCGCACAGGTCGAAGGTGAGCTTCGTCAGGAGCGTGCGACCGGCCTTTGCCGTTGCCCGTCGCGGATCACCCAACACACCATTCGGACTCACCGCCTGCACGCCCAGTCGTCGCATCGTCCCAATCAGCTCGGAGAGCGGCGCGGTGTTGCCCTGCTCGGCGTCGCGCATGCGCACCATCTGTGGCGCGATTGCCAGCATCAGCGACGTCTCAGTGTGGCCGGCATGCGAGTCGCCGCCATCGACGCGCGGCCACCACGACAGCACTCGCTTGTACTCGCGGTCGAGCTGCCGTACTGCCGAGTCGACCGCAGCGCGATTGCCGGCATGGCCATTCACCAGCACCACGCCGCCCGTCCAGTCGGCGCTGCGGACAAGCTCGACCACCACCTGCTGGAACACCTCGTTGCCGATCGAGAGCGTTCCCGGGAACTTCGCATGCTCGCCGCTTGCCGTGATGCTGAGCGCCGGTGCGAGCAGCAGCTCGCCCGGTCCGAACGAGTCGACGAGCCGCTCGGCGAGCGCCACGGCGATGCGGGTGTCGGTGTCGAGCGGAAGATGCGGACCGTGCTGCTCGCACGAGCCGACCGGCACCACCAGCAGTGGCCGCCGCTCGATGCGGTCGCACTCGGTCCAGGTGTACTCGCCGAGCGGAGAGGCCATCACTCGAGCCCGTAGCAGTACATGTAGCCGTCGCGCGTGCCTACGTAGATGCGGCCATTCCAGACCACCGGTGTGCTCTCGATGTTCGCCGGCAGCCGGATGGTCCAGAGCTCGGTGGGCTCGACGCGTGGATCGGCGAGATCCCATGCGTGGAGCCGGCCGTTGCCGTCGCCCTGCAGCAGCACCCCGTCGACGTAGAGCGGTGAGCTGAGCGTGAGGCCGCCCACCCGCACCTCCCAGAGTGCCTTGCCGGTCGCACGATCCACGCCGCGCACACCGCCGGGCTTCGTTGTCCAGATGACGACGTCGTCGAGCACGATCGGCGTCGACCACGTGCCACTGTCGATACCGGCGTTGACGTCGATCGCCCAGACCACCGGATTGATCGGATTGCGCGGATCGAGCTTCAGCAGCTGGCCGACCTCTTTCGCGCGAGGGGTGTTTCGGTCGACCTCGACACCCACGTAGATGAATCCCTCATCGTCGACGACGATCGACGCGTCGCCGTCGTCGCCGGTCCAGAAGCGGAAGTTGCGCCGCACCTCGCCGACGCCGGTGCGTAGCGGCGCCAGGTTCCAGCCCTGCACGAGCCCGCCCGAGGTCTGGAAGTAGGCGGTGTCGCCGCTGATCGCAACAGAACTCTCGATGCTGACGCGGCGAGGCGACGCGGAGCCGAGATCCTCGACGAGTCGATCGTCCCAGCCCTTCACACGGAATACATCGTCGACAGCGAGGGTGACCTGGCCGGTGCTGTCGTAGCCTCGGTCGAGCTTCCAGCCGTAGAACCAGCTGTTCTCGCTGCCGGCAATGAGATGACCGGCGACGACGAGCGGCGCACCGTCCCAGTCGTTGTTGTGCACTCTGTCAGCGGTGTTGGCATCCTCGCTCCACAGCTCTCGCGGCACGTTGCCGTCGAAGGCGATGGCGCGCATCTTGTTGTCGCGCGATCCGGCATACACGATGGGGTAGCCGTCGGGATCGATGGTGACGTTGCCCTTGGCGAGGTCGCCCGTCTCGAAGGGCGGGATGATCTCGTCGCCGGTGAGTGCGTCGACGAAGTGGATCTTGTAGTCGTAGGCACCGAACACCAGCCACGTGCGGCCCTCGCGTTCGAACACTGCGGGCTGGCCGGTCCATCCGGTGCCGCACCAGGTGCGGGTCTCGGTGTACTCGGTGCTCGTACCGCACATTCGAAGGTCCGGATAGCGCCACAGCCGCTCGGGCTGGCGTCGCGGCACCGGACCCGTGCCGTAGTACGAGCGCGTGGGATTACCGCGGAAGGTAAGAACACCCTGCACGGTATTGCCCCACGGCTTGCGGAACGACGACGGTGCGACGAGCGCATCAGGCTCCGGAATCGTGGTGCTCGTGGATGTCGTTGATGACGTCGAGGTGGTGGCCGGTGGCAGTGTCGTGGGTGCGGCAGTGGTGGCTGCCGACTCGGTAGTCGCCGACGGGCTCGCATCAGTGCTGGTGGTCGACCAGCCGCCAGTGAGGTACACGAGGCTGCCCACCACCATGCCAAGCCCGATCAGGCCGATGAGCGCCGTTGCAAGGAGGCGGACGTGGTGTGACGACGGTCGGCGCACGGCCGTCACGCTACTGGCGCGCTGTGCCGAGATAGCCCCACTGGTCGAGGGCGCGCACGATGCGCGCCGCAGCGTCGGCCGGTTCCAGTTCGACGGTCTCGCCCCGCGCTGCGCCCGCCGCCGCAGCATCGGTGAGCACGCGGAGGCGGTCGAGTGTGGAGTCGCCAGCCGGTGCAGCGAGCGCCCTGGCGCGCGGCCGGTACGGGCGAACCACCGGTGCGAGCAACCCGTGCGAGCCATCGTCGGCACGGACGAACGGGTGCACCTCGATCGCTGCCGACATCGCCGTGCGCACCGCGCCCAGGCTCGAGCGACGCAGTTGCGCCACCGACCCCTCGACGCTGATCACGGCGGGCGCCCGCACCTCGAGGAGTTCGCGACGTCCGCCGTCGAGCCGGCGCACCGCATGCAGCGTGCCGTGCCCATGCGGCTCGACAGCGATGCAGCCCAGTGCCTGGCGGGCGCCGATCGAGCCGGCGAGGAACGCCGGCACGCTTCCCGAGCCGCGGTCAAGCGAATAGTCGCCGCACCATGCCCACAGCGCGCCGGAACTCGATGTGGGTCGGGAATCACCTGAGTCGTCGGCGCGGCCAGCATCGCCGGCGAGCTGGCGTACGACGGCGCCGATGGCGGCGGCAACCGCATCGCTGCCGAGCAGTGCCAGCGACTCATCGGCGGTGTCGATGCGCACCAGCCGGCGAGCCCCAGCCGCATACGCCTCGCGCAGCACGCTGTCGGCGCCTGCCGGTCCAACCGTGACAGCCGCAACCGTGTCGCCCATCGCTGTTGCCTGCTGCAGTGCCAGCTCGAGAGCGGCACGGTCGGCTGGGCTCATCCCGGCGAAGCGCTCGTCATCGGGCTCGCCGGGGTGCGACACCCACTTCAGGCAGGCAACGATCACGTGCGCCGGAACACGATGCCGTGCCCGCCCTCGGGATAGTTCCACGTGATCGCGCCCTCGCGGTTGCACACGAGATAGCAGGTGCCGCACTCGAAGCACTGCTCGTGGTTGAACACGATGCCGCCGTCGGCAGTGGGCACGAACAGGCTGGCCGGGCAGGCCACGACACACTCGCGCGTGCTGCAGTCGGCGCACTTGGTGCCGTCGACCACGATGTGCGGCTCGTGGTGGATGCGGAACTCGGCCGTGGCCATCCGCTCCTGGAACGACATCCCGCCCCATGCGTGTGGCTCGAGCATTCCCGCATGCGCAGTGTCGGTCATCCGAAGCTCCTGAATCCAGTGAATCCATCGCGCAGCAGGTCGCGGCGGCGTACGCCGGCACGACGGCGTTCCTCACCGAGGATCCGTCGCAATCCAGGCTTGGGCTGCGGGTTGTCGACACGGAACATCCGCTCGACTGCATTCGCGACCATGGTGGGATAGAGGTGCTGCACGCGGTCGCTCAGCACCAGTGACGGTGCGCGTCGCAGCCGGCGGTGGTCGCGCAGCACGAATGTGCTGTCGAGCCGGCGGCGGTAGCCCGACAGGCCGCGCACGCTCACATCGCTGCGGGTGATCGCCTCGGCCGCTGACTCACCCGCGTACATGCCGCTCGCCATTGCGAAGTTGACGCCCTCGAGCCAGATGCCGGCAGCGAGGCACAGTGCCGCGGCGTCGCCGGCGACGAGCATGCCGTCGGCCACCATGCGCGGCATCATCTCGAGCCCCGCCTCGGGGATGAGGTGGGCGCTGTACTCCTTCAGCTCCGCACCCTGCACGAGCGGCGCAATCGCCGGATGCGACTTCAGGTCGGCGATGATCTCCTCAGGGCGTCTCCGCTGGGCAGCGAGCTTTGGCAGCTTCAGCACCACGCCAAGTGACACCGTGTCGAGGTTGGTATAGAGGAACCCGCCGCCGTTCACGCTGCCGGTGGCACCGAGGATCTCGATGTCGACACCGTGGCGGTCGCGCACGGCGAAGCGCTCGTCGATCACCGACTCAGGCAGCGCGAGTGTCTCTTTCACGCCGAGCGTGTAGTTGGCAGCATCGGCGTTCGGATACAGCCCGGCCTCCTTGGCAAGAAAGCTGTTGACGCCATCGCATGCAATCACGACACGAGCGGTGAGATCGCCGTCGGGTCGGTCGGTGCGCACGCCGACCACCGTGCCGCGCCGATCGCGCAGCAGTCCTGTGACGGTGGTGCTGGTGATCAACTGGGCGCCCGCTGCCTCGGCGTGTCCGGCGAGCCAGTGGTCCCAGTCGGGGCGATAGGCGGTGGCGCCGTTGTACGGCGGAACACCCCATGCCTCGGTGCGGAAGTCGACCGTGAGCGCCTGGCTCGGCGTGAGCAGCATCGTCGAGCGGCGCGTCACCCAGCGCTGCACCGGCGCTTCCTCCCACCAGTCGGGAATGAGACCATCGAGGATGCGCGGGTACACCACCCCGCCGTACATGTTCTTGCTGCCGGCAAACGGCCCGCGCTCGATGAGCACCACGCTGAGACCGGCGCGCGCCGCGGTGATGGCGGCGCAGCTGCCCGCTGGGCCGCCGCCGACCACGACGACATCGACGTCGCGTTGCGTTCCAGGATCGACGACGGCGCTCATGCGCGCTCGCCAGAGGCCGTGCCGGAGCGCGCCAGTCGATCGGCGAGCAGGTGCTCGAGGTGGTCGAGTGTCGCGTTCGCGTCGCTGATGATGGCAAGGTCGGCGAGTTGCATCATCGGGCAGTGGCCATCGGTGTTGACGCTGATGACATGCTCGGGCGTGCCGAGGCCAGCAGTGTGCTGCACGGCACCGCTGATGCCGAACGCCACGTACAAGTCAGGATCCACCACGACACCCGTGGTGCCGATCTGGCGCGTGTGCGGCGCCCAGCCGCGGTCGGTGACCACCCGCGTGGCGCCGGCGCTGGCGCCGATGAGTGCCGCGATCCGCGCGATCTGCCCGAGTCGGGCGGCGTCGTCGAGCCCGGCACCGCCGGCGACGATGCGCGGCGCCTCGGAAAGATCGATGCTCGCGGGATCCGGTGGTTGCGTGCCGAGGACGCGTACATCGGACTGGTTCTCGATGCCGCCGTTGCCGACGGAGGACTCGACTGCGTGAACTGCTGCGACCTCGACCGGGCGGGCACCCTCGCCGCGCTCGACGCCGCGCACGCCGGGTTGCAGGGTGGCGACGAACGACGGCGCCGGCGACACGGTGTGCAGCACGCTGCCGCCACCGCGGGCGAGGTCGATACGCGATACCCCGATCGATGTCGCCACCGCGTAGAGCGGCCGGTGCAGCAGCGATGCCAGACGCGGGGCGAGATCGCGACCGTCGGGCGACCCGGGCAGCACCACATGCGGCTCGTCGGCCAGCATCGGAGCAAGGACTGCGGCCCACCGGCCAGGCTCGAAGTCGCCGAGCACTGCGTACGACGCCGACGTCGCGACACCGGCCAGGGCATCCGCAAGCGCCGACGGGCCATTTGCCGGATCAGATGCGGCGCCGGTGCAGGCCAGCATCACGCGGCCGCCGCACTCGGCCACGGCCTCGTCGCCGCCCTGCGGCAGGCGGCCGTCGCGGACGACCAGCACAGCGAACATCGGCCAGAGACTACGCGTCCCGCTGGCAGGAGGCCCATGCGGCCGCACACCCATCACCGTCGGCCCCGATACCGCCAACGGGCCGGGACTAGATCGCCTTGCCGGGATTCAGCAGGTTGTCGGGATCGAGTACGGCCTTCACGCGGTGCTGCACGGCCCGATGCACCGAGTCGACCTCACGTTCGAGGAACCGCTGCTTCAGCGAGCCCACACCATGCTCGGCAGCAATGGTGCCGTCGAGACGCAGCGCCAGCGACACAATGTCGTCGAAGGCACCGAGCGCACGCTGGCGGGCGTCGGAATCGCCGCCGTCGAACATCAGGATCGGATGCATGTTGCCGTCGCCAGCATGACCGATCGTGGGGATCACCATGCCACGGCGCTCGCCAATGGCGACGATTCCCTCGAGCAACTCAGGCAGCCGCTCGCGCGGCACCGCGACATCCTCTGGCAGCAGCTGGTTGCCGCTGCGCTCGGCAGCCGGCCAGACACGGCGGCGCACCTCGACGAACATGTCGCCCTCGGCCGGATCGGCGACGTGGTGAACCTCGGTGGCGCCCTCGCCGGTGCAGATGGCAGCGATGCGCTCGATCGACGACTCGGCACCGTCCCCCTGCGTCTGCACCAGCAGGAGTGCCGCTGCATCGGCATCGATGTCCATGCGGTAGACGTCGCGTACCAACTGCAGCGACGCGCGGTCGACGATCTCCATCAGGCTCGGCTCGTGTCCATGGCGGAACACCTCGACGATCGCCCGGCCGACGGACGGGAGGTCGGGGAAGTAGGCGACCGCCGTGCACGGCGGTGGCGGCGCTGGCACGAGTCGCACCGTCGCCTCGGTGACCACGCCGAGCACACCCTCCGAGCCGACGAACAC
>JBJOMQ010000141.1:0-6655 GCA_046052275.1 Actinomycetota bacterium
CGACGTGCCGGGCGTACACCCACTGGATGACGTGCGACAGCTGCTGGATTGTCTCGACCAGCAGGCCATTTCGCGCTGCGTCGCCCAGGGCAGCGTGGAACTCGGTGTTGAGCATCGGCAGCGACGACCTGTCGGCGGATGCGACGGCGGCGAGGCCTCGATCGACGAGGGAGCGCAGCAGGTCGACGTCGGCCTCGGTTCGGCGCTCGGCGGCGAGACGGGCCATCAGCCCCTCGAGTGCGGCTCGCACCTCGAACAGCTCTGCCGCCCGCTCGGCCGGCACACGCGCCACCCGTGCGCCGCGCCTCGGCTCGAGTTCGACGAAGCCCTCTGCCGCGAGCGCCTGCAGCGCCTCGCGCACGGGATTGCGCGAGACCTCGAGCTCGGCAGCGATCTGGTCCTCGAAGAGCCGGGCACCCTGCTCGTACACGCCCTCGGTGATCCGCCGCCTGATCTCGGCGAGCACGGCATGCCGAAGCGGCTGGTGCGAGATCGGGCGAAGGCGTCCGCGGACGGAGTCGTGCCCGGAATGAGGCCCGGCGAACACCGGACTCACCGCTGATTCGACCTGCTCCATGGTGACACCCCTCGATCCGCTACCCGATCGTGCCATCCGGACCGCCGACGGCAGCGGACTCCACCGGCGGGCGTCGGCATTCTTGCGCCCCCGCGTCGATTGTATAAAGTATGCGAAACGTCCCCAGCCGGGGGCGCTCAAGGGGGAACCACATGACCAGCAGGACCAAGCGCCTCGGCGCACTCGGTGCAGTGCTCGCCTTCGGTCTGTTCGCCGCAGCATGCGGCGACGGCGACGGCGGCGACTCGAGTGCGGCGATCACCATCGCACTGGGCTCCGAGCCCACGAGCCTCGACCCGATGCTCGTCGACGACGGTGGCGAGCGCGCCATCAACGACAACATCTACGAGACGCTGCTCGCCCGCACGGCCGACGGCGAGATCGTGCCCGGCCTCGCCACCGAGCTGCCCACGCAGGTCGACGACACCACCTGGGAGTTCACCCTCCGCGAGGGCGTCAAGTTCCACGACGGCACCGACTTCAACGCCGATGCAGTGGTTGCCAGCGTCGAGCGCATGGTCGGACTCGTCGCCGACGGCCTCACCGACAACGACGGGTTCTTCGGCACCCTCACCGGCGCCGAGAAGGTCGACGACTACACGGTGCGCATCACCACCGACGGCCCCGACGGCGTCATCCCGGCCCGCATGTACTGGCTGAAGATCATCGCCCCGTCGGCCAAGGACGTCGCCGACATGTCGGAGGCCCCGAACGGCACCGGCCCGTACAAGTTCGTCAGCCGTGAGACGGGCGTCAACATCAAGCTCACTGCCAACGGCGACTACTGGGGCGGCGCCCCGTCGATCAAGGACGTCACGTTCGAGTTCGTCGCCGAGGGCGGCACTCGTCTCGCCGGCCTGAAGTCGGGCAAGTACGACCTCATCACCAACCTGCCCCCGCAGGACGTCGACCAGGCCCCCGCCTCGGCGGCTGTTCAGGGCCAGGAGCACCCGGTGCTCATCCTCGATGCCGACGAGGGCATCACTGCCGACCCGAAGGTTCGCCTTGCGCTCAACCTCGCCGTCGACAAGGAGGCCATTGCCCAGAGCGTGTACGGCGGCTTCGCCACGCCGGATGCCGGCCAGCTGCTGAGCCCCTCGATCCTCGGCTTCAACTCGTCGCTGTCGGCGTACCCGTACGATCCCGAGCAGGCCAAGACGCTGCTCGAAGAGGCCGGTGTCGCAGGCCAGACCATCACCCTCGTCGGTGAGTCGTCGGGCCGCTGGTTGAACGACAAGGAGCTCGTCGAGGCCGTCGCCGGCTACTGGACCGAGGCCGGCCTCGTGGTCGACCTGCAGACGCCCGAGTTCGGCGCCTACCTCGACATCCTGTTCGACCGCGAGAACCGCGCCGATGCCATCTTCGTGTCGAGCTCGAACGACATCCTCGATCCGTCACGCCAGCTGGCGACGTACTACGCCGCCGGCGGCATCGGGTCGTCGAACTCGAACGCCGATCTCGCCGCACTCGTCGACGAAGGCCGCTCGACCCTCGATCAGGCCCAGCGCCAGTCGATCTACGAGGAGGCCGTGAAGATCGCCTACGACGAGGCGTACTTCGTGTGGCTCGTGAACAACAAGGACCTCTACGGCATGAGCGAGCGCCTCGAGTGGACCCCGCGGGTCGACTCGAAGCTCCTCATCAAGGAGATGTCGGTCAAGAGCTGACCGATCCGGTCATCCTTCACACGTAAGGTGAAAGGGCCGCCGGGCAGCGCCCGGCGGCCCTTCTCCTATCCGTCGTCATCCCACTCGCCAGACGCTCCAGCCCGACAGGAACCTCGCCATGGGCCGCTACATCGTCCGCCGCCTGATGCAGGGCGTGCTGGTCATCTTCGGCGTCACGGTGTTCGTCTTCGTCATCACGCGCCTCGTCGGCGATCCGGTGAAGTTCATGCTCCCGCTGTCGGCCACAGAGGAGGAGCGGGCCGCACGCCGGGCGGCGCTCGGCCTCGACGATCCGATCCTCACCCAGTTCATCCGATTCCTCGGCGACCTTCTGCGCCTCGACCTCGGCGAGAGCACCTTTGTGCGCGGGCAGCCGGCACTGGGTGTCGTGTTCGACTACCTGCCCCGCACGCTGCAGCTCGTCGCCATCGGCATCATCCTCGCCGTCGCGTGCAGCGTCCCGCTCGGTGTCATCGCCAGCCGACATCCCGGGAAGGCTGTCGACCGCCTGCTCACCACGGCCAGCCTCATCGGCCTGTCGGTGCCGCAGTTCTTCCTCGGCTACGTACTGGTCATCGGCTTCACCGTCAGGCTGCCGTGGTTCCAGACCGGCAACGGCCCGTGGCACACCAATCTCGTGCTGCCGGCCGTGTGCATGGCCCTGCCCGCCATCGGCCGTCTCTCGATGGTCGTGCGCTCGGCAATGATCGACGAGCTGAACGCGCAGTACGTGAAGGTCGCCCGTGCCAAGGGGCTGTCGCAGCGGCGCATCCTCGGCGTGCATGCCCTGCGCAATGCCGGCATCCCCTACGTCACCCTGCTGGGCTGGGAGGTCATCCGGGCACTCGCCGGCTACACGGTCGTCGTCGAGTCGGTCTTCAACTGGCCTGGTCTCGGCTTCATGGCAAAGAAGGCGATCAACGAGCAGGACTTCTTCCTCATCCAGGCCATCGTGTTCGTGGTGGCCGTGATGGTGGTCGTCATCAACATCGCAGTCGACATCGCCTACAAGGTGCTCGACCCACGGGTGAAGCTGTCATGACCGCTCCCGATGGCTACACCGCGCAGCACCGCGAGGAGGAGCAGGCGCTCGACGCCGAGGAGAACCTGCAGGGCCGCCCGTTCGAGCTCTCGGCCGTCCAGCGCGGCGGGCTGTTCGGCGATCTCGTCCGCGACAAGCTGGGCCTGCTCTCGGCCGTGTTCCTCGTGGTGCTCATCCTCGCCGCCGTGTTCGCCCCGCTCATCGCGCCGGCCGACCCCAACGAGGGCGACCTCGGGAGGGTGATGTACTCGCCCGTCTGGAACGGCGGCACGTGGGCTCACCCGCTCGGCACCGACTGGCAGGGCTACGACGTCCTCAGCCGACTGCTCTTCGGTGCCCGCACCTCGCTCATCGTCGGCGTGCTCGTGGTGGTGCTCGCCGGTACCTTCGGCGTGCTCGTCGGCCTCGTGGCCGGCTATCGGGGCGGCCGCACCGACCGATGGCTGATGGGCTGGGTCGACGTGCAGGTGAGTTTCCCGGGCCTTCTGCTCGCCATGCTGCTCATCGCCCTCGTCGGCGGGAGCGTCGCCTCGGTGAGCATCATCCTCGCCATCAACGGCTGGATGGTCTATGCGCGAATGACCCGAGGCGTGGTGCTGTCGGTACGCGAGCGCCCGTTCGTCGAGGCGGCCGAGATGGTCGGCGCCACGCCGCGCCGCGTCATCTTCAAGCACGTGCTGCCCAACCTGTTCACCCCGCTCGCCACGCTCGTCGTGCTCGAGTTCGCACGCATCATCCTCGCCGAGGCCGCCCTTAGCTTCCTCGGCCTCGGCATCCAGTATCCGGGCGTGTCCTGGGGTCTCGACATCGCCCGCGCCGGCGACCACGAATTGTTCGGCAACCAGTGGCTGATCATCTACCCCGGCCTCCTGCTGACGCTCACCGTGCTTGCGGTCAACCTGCTGAGCAGCTGGCTGCGCGTGGCGCTCGACCCCCTCGAGCGCGAGAAGCGATTCGCTGCTGCCGTGAGCGGCAAGAGCGACAGCGGAGCGGCGCTGTGAGCGCACCGACAGACCATGTCCCGCTGCTCGAGGTCGATCACCTCGAGGTGCAGTTCTTCACGCGCCGCGGCGTCGTCCAGGCGGTGCGGGGCGTGAGCCTCACCATCGAGAAGGGCGAAACGCTCGGCGTCGTGGGCGAGAGCGGCTCTGGCAAGAGCGTGATGGCCCAGACGCTGCTCGGCCTCACCGAATTGCCGGGACGCATCACGGGTGGCGACGTGCGATGGAAGGGCCAGTCGCTCGTCCACGATGCCGAGAGCACCCTCACTCGGGTGCGCGGCCGCGAGATCGCCATGATCTTCCAGGATCCGATGACCTCGCTCAACCCGCTGCTCTCAGTGGGCCAGCAGATCATCGAGGTGCTCCGTCGCCATCTCGGCATGAACCGCCAGCAGGCCCGGGCGCGTGCCATCGAGCTGCTCGACCTCGTCGGCATCGCCAACCCGTCGGCGCGTGTCGACCAGTACCCGCACGAGATGTCGGGAGGCATGCGCCAGCGCGTGCTCATCGCCATGGCGCTCTCATGCGAGCCCGAGCTGCTCGTCGCCGACGAGCCCACCACAGCACTCGACGTCACCATCCAGGCGCAGATTCTCGAGCTCGTCGCCGACCTGCAGCAACGGCTCGGGCTGGCCGTGATGCTCATCACCCACGACCTCGGTGTCGTCGCAGGACTGTGCGACCGGGTGGCCGTGATGTACTCCGGCAAGCTCGTCGAGCTCGCCAGCGCCGACGAACTGTTCGCCAACCCGGCGCACCCCTATGCCGCCGGACTGCTGCGCAGCACCCCGCGACTCGACCTCGTCACCGAGCGCCTCGTCTCGATCGACGGTGCACCGCCCGACCTCGTGGCACCGCCGCCCGGCTGTCCCTTTGCGGCGAGGTGCTCGCTCGCCACCGACGAATGCGTCGCCGAGATGCCGGGCCTGCACACGCTTGACGGAGGCCGCAAGGTTGCGTGCTGGCGACCCTTCGAGGCCGGGCGACCAGGAGACAGGTCATGACCGCCCCTGACGCCACCCAGACCGCAGGCCGCACCTCATCGGGCCAGCAGCCACTCGTCGAGGTCAGCGACCTCAGCATCCACTTCCCCATCGGCGGCAGCGGCCTGCTGGGCCGCAACCGTCGCCACGTCCATGCGGTCGACGATGTCTCGTTCTCGATCGCCAAGGGCGAGACCCTCGGCCTCGTCGGCGAGAGCGGATCTGGGAAGACCACCACCGGGCGAGCCATCCTCCGCCGAATCGATGCCACGTCCGGCTCCATCCACTTCGCCGGCAACGACATCACCCGCCTGAAGGGCCGCCCGCTGCGCGACCTGCGCCGGCACATGCAACTCGTCTTCCAGGACCCCTACGCAAGCCTCAACCCGCGGATGTCGGTGCTCGAGCTCATCGCCGAGCCGCTCATCGTCCACGGCCTCGCACGCAACACCGACGAAGCCCGGCCTGCAGTGGTCGAGTTGCTCGACCGGTGCGGGCTGCCCTCCGACACCGCCGACCGCTATCCGCATGCGTTCAGCGGCGGTCAGCGCCAGCGCATCGGCATCGCCCGTGCCCTTGCGCTGCGACCCGACTTCATCGTCGCCGACGAGCCGGTCTCGGCTCTCGACGTGAGCGTGCGCGCCCAGGTGGTGAACCTGCTGCAGGACCTCCAGCAGGATCTCGGCCTTACCTACCTGTTCATCGCCCACGACCTGTCGGTGGTGCGACACATCTCGCACCGCATTGCGATCCTGTACGCAGGTCGACTCGTCGAGGTTGCCGACACCGACACCGTCTACGAGCGCCACCGACACCCGTACACCGAGGCGCTGCTGTCGAGTGTGCCCATTCCCGATCCGCCAATGCAGCGCGAGCGGCGCCGCATCGTGCTCACCGGCGAGGTGCCGAACCCCGTCGACCCGCCTGCGGGATGCCGCTTCGCCAGTCGCTGCCCCATCGCCGAGGCGCGCTGCCGCGCCGAGACCCCGCTGCTCGAGGAGAAGGCCCCCGGCCATCTCGTCGCCTGCCACCTTCGCTGAGTTGACCCGGCGATGAGCACTATCGAATGGGCGATCGTGCTCGGCATCGTCTTCGCAGGCGCGTGCGCGCAGGGTTCGTTCGGATTCGGTCTTGGCGTCACCGCAGCACCCGTGCTCGCGCTGATCGACCATGACTTCGTCCCTGCATCGCTGCTGATCGTGGCGTTCGTGCTGACCATCCTCGTCGTGGCGCGCGAACGGGCTGCGCTCGAGTGGAGGCCCCTGCTCTGGGCGCTGCTCGGCCGGCTACCCGGCAGCCTGCTCGGCACATGGGCCGTCGTCGCCCTGCCGCAGCAGGGGCTCATCGTGCTGTTCTCAGTGCTCGTGCTGCTCGGAGTCGGCCTG
>JBJOMQ010000142.1:0-6602 GCA_046052275.1 Actinomycetota bacterium
GGCAGGCAGTGGGCGTAGTCCCAGGTGGCCATGCCTCTGTCGGCTCCCCACCGCTCGTAGTCGAGCGGGTTGCCGCGCTGGAAGATCATCCCGTTGATGCTGCTGCTGCCGCCGAGCACCTTGCCCCGGGCGTGGTACACGCGGCGTCCGCCCATGTGGGGCTCGGGCTCGCTCTCGTACTTCCAGTCGTAGAAGCGGCTGCCGATTGGGAACATGAGGGCTGCGGGCATGTGGATGAACACGTCCCACTTCCAGTCCATGCGCCCGGCCTCGAGCACCAGTACGCGGTGCGACGGGTCGGCGCTCAGTCGATTCGCGAGGGCCGAGCCTGCCGAGCCGCCGCCCACGATCACATAGTCGTACTGCTCCACGTGTTCCTCTCTCAGTCGATCTGCATTCGGCTGGCTGCCTGTTGTACCAGCCGGCCGATCTCGTCGCCGTCACGCTCGCTCGGCACGCTGCTCGGCAGTCCGTATACATGGAGGGCGGCGACGACGCGTCCGGAAGCATTGCGGACTGGCGCTGCCACCGAGTTCAGGCCCTCGGCGAACTCCTCCAGCGCCATCGAGTAGCCGGCGGCGCGCACCGCTGCGAGGCGCTTCCTGAGCATGGCCGGGTCGGTGATGGTGTGCGGCGTGAACCGCTGGAGTGGCGCCGACAGCACACGCGACGCGAGTTCGTCGTCGAACGCGAGTACCACCTGGCCCGAGGGAACGGCGTGCATCGGGATGCGGTGCCCCGTCCAGTCGCGCACCTGCAGTTCGCTGTCGGGCGTGATCTGGTCGAGGTAGAGCATGTCGGTGCCGTCGGGGATCGAGAGCCCTGCGGCTGCACCGGTGAGTCGGTTCAGTTCGGCCAGGTGCGGACGTGCCAGCGACACGAGCGAGCGGCCGGGGCGCGCCGCGGCGGAGAGTTCGATCATCGCCCAGCCGATCCGGTAGTGCCCTCCGGCAGCGACCTGCTCGACGGCTCCGAGCTCTTCGAGCGTCGACAGCAGCCTCGACACCGTGCTCTTCGGCAGGCCGATGCGATCGGCGATATCGGTGACACCCGCCGGGCCGGATGCGAGCGAGCGCAGCACTGCGAACGCACGCTCGATCGACTGGACGGTGGACACTGCAGCAGACCTCAGCGCTGCCGCGGCGCGCCGTGAACCGCGTAGTCGTCGAGGATGCGCATGAGGTCGTCGGGAACCTCGACGCCGTCGACGGCGGTGCGGGCCCTGGCTGCGAGGCGCCCGTCGCCGGGCAGGCGCACGCCGGGCTCGGCGGCAAGGGCAGTGAACTCGTGCTCGAGGCGGTCGAGGAAGTCGGGCGTCGCCACCGACGGCTCGATGGCGAGCACCACTTGTCCGACGTCGGGCTCGCTGCCCTCTGCGTTGATGAAGTCGGACGCCTCATGCGAGAAGTTCGACGCTGCGACGCCGCCTGACATCACGTCGACGAGCAGTGCGAGGGCAGACCCCTTGTGGCCGGCGGCGGGGGCCATGCTGCCGAGCAGGGCGGCGCGGGCGTCGGTGGTGGGATTGCCGTCGGCGTCGAGTGCCCAGCCGAGCGGGATCGGCTCTCCTGCCGACGCAGCGGCGTTCACCTTGACCCACGCCACCATCGACGACGACAGGTCGGCGACGACTGGCGGGCCATTTCGGCGCGGTGCTGCCCATGCGAACGGATTGGTGCCGAACCACGGGCGCCGCCCGCCGTGCGGGGCCATGAGCGGCGACGAGTTGGCGAACATCATCGCCACGAGTCCCTCGCGTGCGAGTCGGTCGACGAACCAGCCGAGCGTGCCCGCGCTGTACGAGTGGGTGAGGGCCATCAGTGCGACGCCGTTCTCGCGGGCTGCGGCGACGAGCGGCACCTCGCCGGCGACGTAGGCGGGATGGCAGAACCCGAGCCCGGCGTCGACGACGACGGTGGCGGGCCGGGGCCGCGACACCGACGGCACGGCATCGCCGCGGACCTTTCCGATGGCGACGTGCTGGCAGTACACGGGCAGGTACGACAGGCCGATCGGGCGGAGGCCCTCGGCTTCGGCCTCACGAATCGAGCGTGCCGTCGGGTCGGCCTGCAGGGTGGATGCCCCGGAGGCCGTGAGCATGCGGTGGCTGATGCTCTCGACCTCGTCGAGCGAGAGCACGGTGCTCATGCCGGGAACGCTCCCTGCATCCGTGCTGCGTTCAGGGTGTTCTCGAGGAGCGAGGCGATGGTCATCGGTCCGGTGCCACCGGGCATCGGCGTGATGGCTCCCGCCACTGCCTGCACAGCGTCGAAGTCGACGTCGCCGACGATGCCCGCCTCCGTGCGCGACACGCCGACGTCGACCACGGCAGCGCCGGGCTTCACGTGCGCCGCCGTGATCATTCGCGCCTGGCCGGCGCAGGCGACGATGATGTCGCTCTGCCGGCAGATGTCGATCATGTCGGCGTCTGCGGTGCGTGAGTGGGCGAGCGTGACTGTTGCGTCGGCACCCTTGCGGCCGAGCAGCAGTACCTGCGGCAGGCCGGTGAGCGTCGAGCGGCCGATCACGATCGCCCGCCGGCCTGCGGTGACAACGCCGTATCGCTCGAGCAGGCGCATCACGCCGAGCGGGGTGCAGCCGACGTGGCCCGGCAGGCCGCGCACGAGACGGCCCATCGAGCGCTCGGTGAGCCCGTCGACGTCCTTATCAGGTGGGATGAGGGCGAGCACGGGCTCGGGGTCGAGGCCCTTCGGCAGCGGCAGCTGGCAGAGGATCCCGTGCACCGACGGATCGGCGGCGAGTGCGGCGACGGCATCCTCGACCTGTGCCTGGGTCGCATCGTTGCCGAGCTCGACATGGCGCGAGGTCATGCCCGCCTCGCCCGCCAGCTTTCGCTTGCTGCCGACGTAGAGACGGCTGGGCTTGTCGTCGCCGACCAGCACAGTGGCGAGGCATACCGGGGGCGAGCCCGCACCCTCGATGGTGGTGCGCAGGCTGGCGATGATCTCGCCGCGAAGCCGGACGCCGTCCATCAAGATGGCGCCGCCCGGGGTGCGGTCGAAGTCGCCGGCCGGCGCTCCGCTCACGACAGGCCCACGATCTCGCCGTTGGCGTCGAAGTCGATGATGCTCGCGGCAGGAGTCGAGCCGAGGCCGGGCATGGTGGTCATGTCGCCGCAGATCGGGTACACGAAGCCTGCTCCGACGCTGGCGCGCACTTCGCGCACGTTGACCGTATGGCCGGTGGGGGCGCCCTTCAGCGATGCATCGGCGCTGATCGACAGGTGGGTCTTGGCGATGCAGACCGGCAGCGTGCCGAAGCCGTTCTTCTCGTAGCGGTCGAGCTGGGTGTTGGCCGCAGCGGAGTAGGTGACCTTTGCTGCGCCGTAGATCTTCGTGGCGACCTTCTCGATCTTGGCCTTCAGGCTGTCGCTGTCCTCGTAGCAATACTGGAACGTGGTGGGCTCGTCGCACGCCTCGACCACGGCCTGTGCCAGTTCGGTGGCGCCCTTGCCGCCCTCGCTGAAGTGGGTGCACACGGCCACGCGCGCGCCGACGCTCTCGGCGATCTCGCGGATGGCGTCGTGCTCGCTCTTGAAGTCGCCCGGGAAGGCGTTGATGGCCACCACGGGCGACACGCCGTGCACCTTCACGTTCTCGATCTGCTTGATGAGGTTGGCGGCCCCGGCGCGAACGTCGTCGGGGTTCTCGGCCAGCAGGTCGGCGGGCAGCGGCTTGCCGGGGGTGATCTTGAACTTGCCGCTGTGGGCCTTGAGGGCGCGCACGGTGGCCACCAGCACGGCGGCGTCGGGAGCCATTCCCGAGTTGCGGCACTTGATGTTGAAGAACCGCTCGGCCCCCATGTCGGCGCCGAATCCCGCCTCGGTGATGAGGTAATCACCGCCGCGGATGCCGATGAGGTCGCCGACGATCGACGAGTTGCCATGGGCGATATTGCCGAACGGCCCGGCGTGCACGATCACCGGGGTGTTCTCAAGCGTCTGCAGCAGGTTTGGCTTCAGCGCCTCGCGCATGATGACGGCCATCGAGCCTGCGGCCTTCAGCTGCTCGGCGGTGACGGGCTCACCGGCCTCGGTGTAGCCCACGACGATGCGACCCATGCGGGCGCGCAGGTCGTCGAGCGAGGTGGCGAGGGCGAAGATGGCCATGACCTCTGACGCTGCGGTGATGTCGAAGCCCGTCTGGCGGGTGATGCCGTCCATCTTCCCGCCGAGCCCGACGATGATGTTGCGCAGGCTGCGGTCGTTGACGTCGAGGACTCGCCGCCAGGTGATGTTGTGGATGTCGAGGCCCAGCTCGTTGCCCTGGTGCAGGTGGTTGTCGACCATCGCCGACAGGAGGTTGTGGGCCGCTGTGACGGCGTGGAAGTCGCCGGTGAGGTGCAGGTTGAGCAGTTCCATCGGCACGACCTGGCTGTAGCCGCCGCCGGCAGCACCGCCCTTGATGCCGAAGGTCGGACCCATGCTCGGCTGGCGCAGGCTGATGACGGCGCGCTTGCCGATGTGCTTCATGGCCTGGCCGAGGCCGACGGTGGTGGTGGTCTTGCCCTCGCCGAGCGGGGTGGGGGTGATGGCGGTGACCACCACGTACTTGGCCTTGGGGCGGTCCTTCAGTTCGTCGATGGCCTCGAGCCTGATCTTGGCGAGGTCGTCGCCGTGCTGCTCGAGGAGGTGAGGGCCGATGCCCATCTGGGCGGCGACGTCGCGCAGCGGGGCGAGGGTGGCGGCGCGGGCGATGTCGAGATCGGACGGGAATGCCATGGCTGACCTTTCGGGGACGTGTGCGTCGAGGTGTGGGCGCCGTCGGCGGGCAGGTCCCGCTGCGGCGGCAGATGTGCGGCGCGATGCTAGCCCACGGATTCCGCAGTATGGAACCGGCTCACGATGCGGAACATGTGGGTGCCGATGGAGCCGGCACCCCGGCGGTCAGAGGTCCTTGCAGAGCCGCAGCGCGTCGTACACGGCTGCGTGGACGCTGCGGCCCTCGACGGCATCGCCGATGCGGAACACGTCGAATGTGGCCGCCGGATTGCGCTCGACCCGCTGCGCCTCGCCAGCGATGAGCGCCCGGTAGTCGACCTCGCCGAGGTTCCGCGACGCCGGCACGAGCTGTCGGTAGGTGTCGTCGAGCGCAGCGACGCCGTGGTCGCCCACCACCATGTCGACCACGCGCGAGTGGCGAACGGCGGAGTGCTCGCTGCCCACCTCGACGTCGTAGCGCCCGTCGTTGCGGCGGCGGATCGAGTGCACGCGCTGGTTGAGCGAGATCCTGGCGTCGGCGTCGTTGAGCGCCTTCATGTACGGCACGAGGTTGAGACCGCCGACATCGACGCCGATGCCGCGTTCGGGGGTGACGATCTCGAGCCGTGCGCCTGATGCGACGATCATCTCGGCCGTGGTCATGGCAGAGTGGCTGCCGTCGTCGTCAAAGAGCAGCACGTCGCCGTGTGGCTTCACGTCACCGCCGATGACGTCCCACGAGTGGACAATGTGCTCGGCACCCTCGCGCACCGTCGGATTCTGGCCGAGGCCGCCCGTGGCCACGATGGCGACGTCTGGCTGCAGGGCGAGCACCATGGCTGCATCGGCGAAGGTGTCGTAGCGGACCTCGACGCCGAGCCGTTCGAGTTCGGCGACCCGCCAGTCGACGATCCCCATCAGGTCGCGGCGCCGCGGATTCCGTGTGGCGAGCCGCAGCTGGCCGCCCGCCCAGGGCATCGCCTCGAGCACCGTCACCCGGTGGCCGCGCTCGGCGCACACCCGGGCCGCCTCGAGGCCGGCGGGGCCAGCACCGACGATGACGACGCGCCGTGCGGTGGTCGCCCGCTCGATGACGTGGGGCATGTGCAGTTCGCGGCCGGTGGCCGCATTGTGGATGCACAGCGCGTGCCCCGAGAGATAGATGCGGTCGAGGCAGAACGTGGCGCCCACGCACGGCCGGATCGTGGACTCCTGGCCGAGGGTGATCTTGCGCACCAGATAGGGGTCGGCCATGTGGGCTCGGGTCATGCCGATCATGTCGACCTTGCCCTCGCGGATGGCGTGCCGCGCCGTGGCGACATCGTCGATCTTCGCCGCATGGAACACCGCCAGGCCGGTGCGGGCCCGAACGCTGCCGGCGAAGTCGAGGTGGGGCGCGGCCGCCATGCCGTGGATCGGGATCACGTCCGACAGTTCGCCATCGGTGAAGATCGTGCCGCGGATGACGTTGACGAAGTCGATGAGCGACTCTGAGGTGTAGCGCTCGAGGACGGCGAGTCCCGTCTCTGTGTCGACGCCTCCCGGCTTGGCCTCGTCGATGGCCATGCGGACGCCGACGATGAAGTCGGCGCCTACCCGGGCGCGGATGGCGCGCAGCACCTCGAGGGGAAAGCGCATCCGGCCCTCGAACGAGCCGCCCCATTCGTCGTCGCGCCGGTTGGTGAGCGGGGAGAGGAACTGGTCGAAGAGGTGGCCGTACGCCTCGATCTCGATGCCGTCCATGCCGCCGGCCTTCATCCGCTCGGCGGCATCGGCATAGTCGCCGATGATGCGGCGGATGTCCCACTCCTCGGCTGCCTTCGGATGCGAGCGGTGTGCCGGCTCGCGGATCGCCGACGGTGCGACCACCGGCAGCCAGTCG
>JBJOMQ010000143.1:0-6507 GCA_046052275.1 Actinomycetota bacterium
GTCGTTCATCGACCAGAGGCGCTCGACGCGCACGGATCGATGATCGGGAACGGGTTCGCTGCTGGCCATGGGAATGGCTGTGTCGGCAGGTGCACGGTTCTGCAATCGACGCTGCCAGGAACAGGGGAGCCGCACGGGCCTCGGAGGTGGCCTCACCGGTATTCCTGGCACCATGCTGGCACCCGCACCCACCGTGAGCAGGGGCGATAGGCCGTTCACGAGTCCCACACCATCTTCGAAGGGACATCGGAGATCCAGCAGCTGGTGATCGCCAGGGCGATCTCGGGCCTGCGGATCGAGTAGCGAGGGCCAGGCGCGCTGACGGTGGCGCGCTTCGCACTGGTGAGCGTGCGAGGCCACTCCAGAAATTCGGGCTGTCCAACTTCTCCCGTCAGATGCATTCATGCACTCAGCGATCCGACTCCAGCGTCATGGTCGGTCAGGGCTGGTCGAGGAGTGCCGCCACTGCTGCCGAGGGTTCGCGATCGGTGATGAACGTCTGGCCAGGGAGCGCAATTCGGTCGGCTCCACTCGCATCGGTGATCGTGAGGTCGTTCCACCACGGACCGGCGGTGTACTTAGCGGCCCAACTGCGATCCACTGTCGACATTGCTCGCTCGTCGCGCGAATAGCGGGCGACGAATTGCAGGCCGGCGCGATCGGTCAACAGCGTGCGGAACGCGAGATCACCCTCGGGCTCAACCGGGTGGTAGTGGAGTCCGACGACGTGCTCGCCGTCGATGACACCCTCCGCCAGCGACCATTCAGACAGCGCCGGCACGCCATCGGGTATCGAGTCACCCGCTCGACGAGTGCATGACCGGGCGAGGTCGACGGCGGCCGAGATATCGGCGACGACTGCGACTCGCGGCGACGCCACTGACCCGCGCAGGTGCAGCGACATCATCGAGATGGCACCCTGCACAGCGAGCGGAATCCCGAAGCGGCCGCCTCGCACCATCCGGCCACGACTCAACCAGCACACGCAGGTCACTCGGTCGAACGGCTGCCGTGCCGGGACGGGTGAGCCGTTGAATCGTGCGCTGCGCCGCGCAGGGTCGCCGTCCCCCACGCCGAGCGGGTACGTCAGCAGCCATTCGACCGCCGGGAGATTCGAAGCTGAATGTTCGGGTGGTGTCGGCGCGGCGGCGGTGTGTGGGCTGCTGGTGGAACGGCGCTCAGGGAGGAAGGTCATGGCGCAGTGACGTACGGAAGCCCGTGGTGCGTGACCGTGAACGGCGTCGGAACGTGGCTGCGGAACAGGCGCTCGCGCTCGACGCTGGCTGGGCAGTCGCGGCATCGACCGCCGTCGTGCTACGGTCGCCGAGCCGCACCCTTCGGGGAGTGGTGCACGGCAGTCAGCGAAGTCCGGTGAGATTCCGGCACTGTCCCGCAACGGTGGTTCTGGGCGGCATGTCCGCCCCAGACGAGTCCGGTCGCCTGATTCCGTGAGCGAGCAACCTGTCCTCGAAGGAAGGGCGGTCCGCGGAGTCCTCCGGCCCTGCCGGGGTCTGTGACCCACTCTTCTTTCTCCCGAACTTCACGGAGGAAGAACCATGTCATCCAGCCAGCAGTCCCTGCGCCGAGTAGTTGCGGCGTTCATCACGTCAGTTGCAGTACTCGCCTCGTGCAGCAGCGGCAGCGACGGGTCGACGGACACCGAGCAGCTGCGCATCGTGAGCCTGTCTCCGACGGCGACCGAGATGATGTACCTCATCGGTGCCGAGGATCTGCTCGTCGCCGTCGACAGCCTGAGCAACTTCCCGGCAGAGGCGGCCGAGAAGGTCACCGACCTGTCGGCATTCGAGCCGAATGCGGAGGCCATTCTCGGCTACGAGCCCGATGTGGTGCTGCTGGGGTTCGACTCGAATGGCATCTCCGAGCAGCTGACGAGCGCTGATCCCTCGATCACCGTGTGGCTCGGCGCCGCAGCTGCATCGCTCGATGATGCCTATCGGCAGATCATGGAACTCGGCGAGCTCACCGGTCGTGTCGATGAAGCCGAGCGTGCGATGTCGGCGCTGTCGGGGCGCATCACAGCAGCGATGGAAGGCGTGTCAGCGCCCCCGGGCAGCACCTACTACTACGAGCTCGACGACACGCTGTACTCGGTCACCTCGAACACCTTCATCGGCTCGCTGCTGTCGCAGTTCGGGCTCGTGAGCATCGCCGACGGCGTTGAGGAGGGCAACGACTATCCGCAGTTGTCCGCAGAGGTTGTCATCGAGAAGAACCCCACGCTGATCTTCCTCGCCGATACGAAGTGCTGCGGCCAGAGTGCCGCAACGGTGGCCACTCGGCCGGGCTGGGAGGGCATCGACGCGGTCGTCAATGGCCGGGTGATCGAACTCGACGACGACATCGCATCGCGGTGGGGTCCACGACTGGCCACGCTCGTCGAGCAGTTCGCCGATGCGGTGAAGTCGCTCTGACGCGATGACCACGCACGACTCGACTGCGGCGATGCCTGCCGCCATGCGCTGGCGGTGGTGGATCGGGGGCGGCGTCGCCGCGGTCGCGTGCGCGCTCGTGGCGGGTGTGATGATCGGTCCAGCGGGCCCAGCGTGGTGGAGGGTTCCGCTGGAACTCCTCGACCGCCTGCCACTCGTGTCGGTCGACAGCGGGCTCGATGATGCCGACTGGGCGATCGTGTGGCAGATCCGCGCGCCGCGGGTGGTGCTCGCTGCGCTCGTCGGTGCGACGCTGTCGCTGGCGGGAGCCTCGTACCAGGGTGTGTTCCGCAATCCGCTCGTCGACCCATACCTGCTCGGCGTGGCGGCAGGCGCCGGGCTCGGGGCCACGATCGTCATCACCGTCAACCGCACGGGCTCGCTCGGCTGGCCGATCGACCCGCTGCCCCTCGTGGCCTTCGTCGGCGGTCTCCTCGCCGTGCTCGCCACGTACGTGGTGGGCTCGCGGCTCGGCCGCGAACGAGGCTCGACGACCCTTGTGCTCGCCGGTGTTGCGGTGACGAGCCTCGCCACGGCAGTGCAGACGTTCCTCCTGCAGCGCAACTCCGATGTCGTGCGCCAGGTCTACTCGTGGATCCTCGGCCGCCTCTCGAGCGCCACCTGGGCCGACGTGCGACTGGTGATCCCGTACGTGCTCCTGTCGAGCGTGGCGCTCCTGCTGCACCGTCGACTGCTCGACGTGCTGCGCGTCGGCGACGAGGAGGCGGCTGCGCTCGGCGTCGACGTCGGGAGAGTGCGGCTCATCGTCGTCATTGCCGCCACGCTCGGCACGGCCGCAGTGGTGGCAGTGAGCGGCCTGATCGGCTTCGTGGGCATCATCGTGCCGCATGCAGTACGGCTGCTGGTGGGCTCGACGTATCGCCTCGTGCTCCCGGTGTCGTTCCTCTTCGGGGCGGCGTTCCTCATCGTGGCCGACATTCCCGGCCGGGTGCTCGACAGCCCCGCTGAGACGCCGATCGGCGTCGTGACGGCGTTCCTCGGCGCCCCGTTCTTCCTGCTGATCCTCCACACCCGGCAGGTGCAGCGATGACGTCGCTGGCACTCGAGCAGGTCACCGTCGACTACGGCGGTCGCGCTGCGGTGCGCGGGTTCACCGACACTGTCCGCCCGGGCGAGTGGCTGTGCGTGATCGGCCCGAACGGTGCCGGAAAGTCGAGTCTGCTGAAAGCCGTTGCCGGCGTCACCGGCCACGGCGGAAGGATCCTCGTCGACGGGTCGCCGCTCGACGTGCGCTCACAGCGGCGACGCGCCCAGCTGGTTGCCTACGTGCCCCAGGCGCCCGTGTTGCCCTCGGGGATGACCGGCGCCGAGTACGTGCTGCTCGGACGGAACCCGTTCATCAGCCACTTCGGCAGCGAGTCGGCGAACGACCTGGCAATGGTGGCCGACATCATCGAGCGGCTCGAACTCGGCGATCTCGCCCGACGCGATGTCGACACGCTCTCCGGCGGCGAGCGCCAGCGCATCGTCATCGCCAGGGCGCTCGCCCAGGAGGCACCGGTGCTGCTGCTCGACGAGCCGACCAGCGCACTCGATCTCGGCCATCAGTTACTCGCGCTCGAACTGGTCGACCGGCTCCGCCGTGAGCATGGCCTCACGGTCGTGTCTGCGATGCACGACCTCACACTCGCCGGCATCTTCTCCGATCGCCTCGTGCTGCTGCACGAGGGCTCGGCCGTCGCCACGGGAACCGCCGAGGAAGTGCTGCGTCCCGAGACGCTCGGCGAGTTCTACGGCGTGAATGTGCGCATCCTCCGCGAGCCTGATGGGACGATCGTCGTGGTCCCCAGCAGGGATGCCCGGCCGTCATGACCGGGACCGGTGCCTGATGCCCGGCACGTACGTGCCGTTCGGTGCACGGAGCGGCAAGCGCAGTGAGGTCGAGCGGCGCGCTGCATCGCATGGCGCTCCGGCGGAACTGTCGTGAGAGACCGACTTCGGCACCTGCCGGTGGCGGTCGCGTTCTTGACGCGCATTCCGGTCCGCCACGGCGCGATCACGTCGTGGGGGCATGTCGCAGCGTGGTTCGCGGTTGCCGGGCTGATCCCGGGGTCGATCTCGGCGGCGGTGTACGCCGGCCTACTGCAGCTGTTGGCGCCGCTGCCGTCTGCGGTGCTGGCCGTCGGGGCCGGCGTCGCCGTCACCGGAGCCTTCCATCACGATGGCCTCGCCGACAGCATGGACGGTCTCGTCGGCGGGTGGACCCGCGAGCAGCGGCTCGAGATCCTGAAGGACTCGCGGCACGGCACCTACGGCGTCATGGTGCTGGTGGTGCAGGTGGCAGCGCAGGTGTCGCTCGTCTCGTCGATGGCTGCACGTGACGCCGCAGTGGCACTGATCGCCGCGCATGTGCTGGGCCGGGCAGCCTCGGTGGTGCTCACCCAGGTGGGGGAGAGCGCCTCAGACGGACTGGGCGGACACTACGTCCGCGACGTGACCGGCACCGATGCTGCGCTCGCCGTCGTCTCCGGAGCGCTGCTGTGCGCGCCGTTGCTCGGCGGATGGCTGGCCGTGGTGCTGCCGGCGGCCGTGGCGACGGCGCTGCTGTTCGGCTGGTGGGCGATGCGCAAGATCGGCGGCCTCGTGGGCGATGTCCTCGGAGGTGGCGAGCAGGTTGCCGAGACTGCGGTACTGGCCTGCTGCGCGGCGATAGCAGGCGGGGGAGCCATCGCGTGGTGGATGTAGCGCTGCTCCGCTCCCGGGTGGACGCGGTGCTGTTCGATGTCGGCAACACCCTCGTCGAGCAGGCATCGCCAGGCACGCCGGTTGCGGATCTCGCCGCGGTGCCGTTGCGCGGTGCCGCGGAAGCGATAGCGGCACTGGCGGGGCGCGTCCGGATCGGAGTCGTCTCGAACACCACGGTGATGACGGCCGACGACCTGCGACGCCTGCTGACGCCCATCGGATGGACGCAGCATCTCGACTGCATAGTCGCCACCGCCGAGCTAGGGATCCACAAGCCGTCACCTGAGCCGCTGCTCGAAGGGGCGCGTCGGCTTGGCGTCGAGCCAGGGCGCTGCCTGTATGTCGGCGATGCCGAGACGGACCGCGTCGCTGCCGAGGCGGCCGGGATGCAGTTCTGCGCAGCGGGGCCCGACCTGTCGCTGGTGCTCGATCGGTGGCTGCGTGGCGGCACCGAACTCGAGCGGAGTCTCGCCGTGCCCGGCATTCCCGATGCAGATGCTGCAGCACGGTGCGAACGTCGACTTGCCGCTCTTGCCAAGCCGCCGGGCTCGTTCGGGCGGCTCGAGCGTGTGCTGGTACGGCTTGCAGCAGCGCAGGGCCGCGCAACGCCGGCAGTCGATCCGGCCGCTGCCGCGGTGTTCGTCGGCGACCATGGCCACGCCGTCGACGACTTCGTCACCCCATGGCCGCAGGCGATCAGCCGGCAGGTGGCCGCACTGCTGGCCGATGGCCGGGCAGCCGGGTCGACATTCGCTGCCTCTGCGGGGGTGTACCTCGAGGTGATCGATGTCGGAATCGCCACCGGCGCCACGCCCGAGGGGGTCGTCAGCGCTCGCGTGGCCGACGGCACGTCCAACCTGCGCTTCGGCCCTGCGCTCGACGAGCGACAGGTACGCGAGGCACTCGAGGCCGGCGCGGCGGCAGCAGCACGTCTGATCGGGGCAGGAACACGGGTGCTGTGCGTTGGCGAGGTGGGCATCGGGAATACCACCGTGGCATCGATCACCGCCTGCTGGGCGACCGGCATCGATGCTGCAGCGGCCACAGGTCCCGGCGCCGGAGTTCCTCCGGATGCGCTCGAGCGCAAGCGAGGAGTCGTTCGCGACGTGGCAGCTGCGTTGGCCGGCGAGCGCGACCCGCTCGCAGTGTTGCGTCGCGCCGGCGGTCTTGAGGTGGCGGCGATGGCGGGCGCGATGCTTGCCTGCGCATCGCTGCGCGTGCCCGCAGTCGTCGACGGTGTGACGGCACTGGCTGCTGCTGCCATTGCTGGGGCGATGGAGCCCTCGACAGTGCACTTCCTCGTGGCGTCGCACGCGTCGGCCGAGCCGGCGAGCGCAGCGCTGTTGGCGCA
>JBJOMQ010000144.1:0-6490 GCA_046052275.1 Actinomycetota bacterium
CACCCTGCAGCTGGCCAAAGGCCCGCTCGTCGAGGTCTGGTACCCGGCCATCGAGGGCACGTCTGGCACCGAGACCTACGACGTCCGCGAGTTCACCCCCGAGGTGATCCGGACGCTGCTCACTGGCGATGCATCGGCGACGTACTCGTACCCTGCCGGGCGCGACGCCGAGGTCGCCGACGGCGCCTACCCCGTCGTGCTGTTCAGCCACGGTTTCACCGGAATCCGCGTGCAGAGTTCGTTCCTCACAGCGCATCTCGCCAGCTGGGGAATGATCGTGGTCTCACCCGACCACCCCTCGCGTGACCTCGCCAACGTGCTCGGGGGCACGGCGAGCGGTGACCGCGCCGACGCGGTTGACGACCTCCTTCAGTCACTCGACCTCATCACCGCAGCGAACGACGACCCCGCGAGCCGCTTTGCCGGACACGTCGATGCCGGCAACGTCGTCGCCATCGGCCACTCTGCTGGTGGCGGCACCGTGCTCGCCGCAGCCGACGATGACCGCATCGACGGATACGTGTCGCTCGCCTCTGGCGCAGCGCTCGCCGGTGACGGCTCGTCCACGTCAGTGCCGCCCGTGCTACCCGCCAAGCCCTCGTTCTTCATGGCCGGCTCGACCGACGCGGTCGTCCCAGCAGCGACGCGCACGAGGCCGAGCTGGGAGGCAGCACCCTCACCCAGCCTGCTGTGGATCCTCGAGGGCGTCGGCCACAACGGGTTCGACGACTTCTGCACGTTCGGCAACGGCACCGGCATCATCGGTGTCGCCGAGGCCTCGGGTCTCGGACCGGTCCTCGATGCCCAGCCACAGTTGCGGACACTCGGTGAGGACGGCTGCATACCGCCCGCTGTGCCGGTGACCACGTCGTTCCCAGTCATCACCCACGGCGTCACGGCGTGGATACGCGCCCTGTTCGGCGTCGATGCCGACCCGGTCGGCATCAGTGCCGACTTCGCCAGCGCGTTCGCCGTGCCCATCGAGATCAGCGAGAAGTGAGCGTGGCGGCTACGCCGTCATCGCGCCCGGCTCACAGCTCCTCGCCGACGACGGCAGGATCGAACGGCTGACGGGCGAACACCGCGCGCAGCATCGGCTCGAAGTGCTCGATGGGCTCTGACCGATAGTCGGGGTCGAAGGATGCCTGGTCCCATCGAAGGCAGAAGCGCTCGGCACTGTCGAACCATTGATGCGAGCGATACATCTCGCGTGCATCGGGATCGAGGCCGATGTGATGTCCGTAGTAGTGCTGCTGGAAGACTCCGTGCACATTCACCACCCAGGTGACCTCGGCGCGCACATACGGCCTGATGATGGATGCCGCCATCTGCGAGTGGTTGCACGGCGCGAGCTCGTCGCCGATGTCGTGCAGCAGCGCGCCGACGATCCAGTCGACATCGGCGCCGTCGCGCTCGGCCCGGGTGGCTGACTGCAGCGAGTGCTCGAACCGCGACACGGGATACCCGGCAAGTCCGCCGTCGAGCGCACGCAGCGACGCCACGAGACGCTCGGGCAGGTGCGCGATGTAGTCGTGCTCGAGGCGCTGCAACAGTTCGTAGTCGTCCTTGGTCCCGTCGATCATCTGCCGGAAGCCCACGACAGCGCCGGAATCTGCGCCCCTTGTCGCCGAAGGCCGAATGTCGTCGATCGTCATGTGCATGTCCCTTTGGCTTCGCCCGGCTGTGGCGGATGAGATCGTATGCCGACACAGCACCTCGAAAGAGCGCCTCTGGTAACGTCCGCCGAGTCAGGCGATCGTGGGGACGGTCGCCTCCGTCACTGGGGAGGATGCCATGGCATCAAGACGGTTCCGCGATTCGGCACGCCTGCCGGCGATGCTCGGCCTCACTCGCCGCGAGCTGCTGGCTCGGTCTGCCGGGCTCGGCGTCCTACTCGGCGGCGGCCTGCCGCTCCTGCAGTCGTGCGGTGGCAGCAGCAGCGACTCGGCACAGTCAGAGCCGATCGCGGATGGCCTCGAACCGGAGGCCGGACCGCTGCGGATCGTCAACTACGCCGACTACGTCAATCCCGACGTCATCGCCGACTTCGAGACGCAGTACGGGGTGAAGGTCGAGATCACCACGTTCGACACCGACACGGAGGCCATCGCCAAGCTGGCATCGGGCGCCATCAAGGCTGACGTGCACCATTCGATGGTGACGTCGTCGGTCGGCAATCTCATCACGGCCGGTCTCGTGCAGCCGCTCAATCGCACCTATCTCACCAACTTCGGCAATGTCATCCCGTCGTTCGGCGATCCGTGGTACGACCCGGGCGCCGCCTACACCGTTCCGTATACGTTTTTCGGCACCGGTATCGGCTTCCGCACCGACCGCATCGACCCTGACGAGTTGGCGTCGCAGGGCTGGGATGCGATCTGGAATGCGACTGCGTTCAAGGGTGAGGTCTCGGTGCTCGACGATGTCCGCGAGACCATCGCAATGGCGCTGCTGCGCCGTGGCATCACCGACGTCAACACCACTGATGCCGCGCTCATCGAACAGGCGCTTGCCGACCTGCTCGAACTCGTCGACTCGGTCAACATCAAGGTGAACATCGAGGGCTACAAGGACATCCCTGAGGGTGCGACCACCATCGCCCACACCTGGAGCGGCGACCTGCTCACCGGCGCTGCGAGCTACCTGCCGGAGGGCACGGATCCGAGCGTGCTCGGCTTCTGGCATCCGGCAGCCGACGAGTACATCATCACCAACGACTCGATGGGCGTGCTTGCCAGCGCAGAGCACCCCGTGCTGGCCCACCTCTACCTGAACTACCTCCTCGACAACGCCGTCGCCGAGAAGAACTTCAGCTGGGTGGGCTATCTCCCGTGCATCGCCTCACTCGATGCCGACTACGTGATCAACGCCGGCTACGTGCCCGAGTCGCTGCGCTCGGCTCTGCCCACCGCCGACGATGTCGAGAATGGACTGAAGCTGACGCCCCTCGACGCCGATGGAGCCGCCGCATGGGACGATGCGTGGTCGAAGTTCACCACCGGCGGCTGACCGGCAGCCTGCCATCCCGAGGATGATGGCCGAGCGGCGAGCACCGGGCACGCGCTACTGGTCGTGGTTCGCCGCGCCGGGCGTGGCATGGCTGATGGGGTTCTTCGTGGTGTCGGTGTACGCCGTCGCCGCAGTGGCCTTCGGGCGAGTCGACCCGTTGCTGAAGACGGCCATTCCTGCCTGGAATCCGCTCCAGTGGCAAACGGATGCCATGTCGGATGTGCTCGGCCGCCTCGCCGGCGGCGATCTCGGCCGCGTCGCCGTCCGCACGTTCCTCTTCGTCGGTGCCGCGCTCGCCGGGTGCGTGGCCATCGGCTATCCCGTCGCCTATTTCGTCGCCCGGACCGCACGGCGCAGTAGGGGCATCGTGCTGGGCCTGCTGGTGCTCCCCTTCTGGATCAGCTACCTCATGCGCATGCTGGCGTGGACGAATCTCCTGCAGGCCGACGGCTACGTCAACCGAGTCCTCGGCTGGATCGGAATCCTCGAGCAGCCGCGCACCTGGCTCGACGGCTCGGCATCGACCGTTGTCATCGGCCTCGTCTACGGCTACGTGCCGTTCTTCATCCTCCCCATGTACAGCGCGCTCGAGCGCATCGACGGCCGCCTCATCGAGGCAGCGCGCGACCTCGGCGCGTCGCGTGCTGCAGCATTCATCCGCGTGACGCTGCCGCTGTCGGTGCCCGGACTCCTCGCCGCATCCGTCATCACCGTGCTGCCGATGTTCGGTGACTACTACACCAACGCCTATCTCACCAGCGGGTCGCCGCGCACCGAGATGATCGGCAACCAGATCGAGTTCTTCCTGCGCGGCAGCTCGCAGCCGCAGAAGGGCGCGTCGCTCGTGCTGCTGCTGATGGCAGCGCTGCTCGTGCTGATGGTGTACTACCTCGTCACCACAATCCGCCAGCAGCGGGCGACGGAACGATGAGCACCGCCGACACCACGACCCGTCGAGCCCGCCACCGTCGGCGGCGACTCCCGCTGCTGGCAGTGCTCACATGGCTCTACATCCTGTGGTCGCTGCTGCCCGTCCTGGTGGCGGTGAGGATCTCGTTCAACAGCGGCAAGAGCCGATCATCGTTCCAGTCGCCGTCGTTTCGCTGGTACTGGGACGACCCGACGGCGTCGATCCTGCGCGATGACTCGATGCATGTTGCGCTTCGCAACACGCTGGTGCTTGCAGTGCTGTGCATGGCCATCGCCACGCCGCTCGGCGTGGCGATGGCGATCGGCCTCCAGCGGTGGCGGAGCCGGGCATCGAGTGCTGCAAACGGACTCATGCTCATCCCGATCGTCACTCCCGAGATCGTGTTCGGCGTGGCCCTGTTCCTCGTGTTCAGCCAGCTGTACACGGGTGTTCCGGACGGCCTCACCCGGCAGGTGCTGGGCCACATCACGTTCACGATGTCGTTCGTCGTCGTGATCATCCGCGGGCGCCTGGCATCGATCGGCACTCAGTTCGAGGAAGCAGCGCGCGACCTCGGCGCGACACGCCTCCAGGCAATCCGACTCGTGCTGCTGCCGATGCTGCTCCCCGCCATCTTCGCCAGCGTCATGGTGGTGTTCGCCACCTCAGTCGACGACTTCGTGATCTCGTCATTCCTGTCCACCGGGGCATCGACAGAGACCGTGCCCATCCGCATCTATTCAGGCGCCAGGGCCGGGGCGACGCCGGCACTGAACGCGCTGGCCACCGTCATGCTCGTGCTCACGCTGGCGGCGGTCGCCCTGGCGGCGGTGGCCCTGCGGGCCGCGAGTCGGCGGACATCGACGCCGGGACAGGTCGCCGGCGACCTCGCTGCGCTGCGCGCCTGAGCCGATTGCAGCCGTCTGGCATAGTGGGGCGCCATGAGCCCCGCCGCAGCACCCGCTCCCACCGCCTCGCCGCGCTTTGTCCGTGCCGACGGCCCCGACAAGGTCACCGGCAGCGGGAGGTACACCGCCGACCTCACGCTCACGGGCTGCCTCGCCGCCAAGTTCCGCTACGCAGGAATCGCCCACGCCCGCATCCGCCGGCTCGACGTATCAGCCGCCCGCTCTATGCCTGGCGTGTTCGCCGTGCTCACCGCCGACGACGTGCCCGATGTCCGCTACGGCCCATTCGTGAAGGACCGCACCCTGTTCGCACGCGACGTAGTGCGCTTCGAGGGCGAGATCGTCGCTGCCGTGGCCGCAGTCGACGCCGCAACAGCGCAGCGGGCCGCCGATGCCATCGTCGTCGAGTTCGAGCCGCTGCCGGTCGTCAACGACATCGAAGCTGCCCTGCAGTCCGGCTCGCCGCTCGTGCACGAGGGCTGGAGCGGCTACGAGGCCGCCGATCCGATGGTGCGCGACCGCAATGACGCCACGTCGTCCACCATCACGCGAGGAGATGTCGTCGCTGCCCTGGCTTCGGCCGACATCGTGGTGAAGGGCCGCTACGTCGCCGACGGGTGCCACGCCGCGCCGATCGAGCCGCGATCGGTCGTCGCCCAGTGGGAGGGCAACAAGGTCACCATCTGGACGAGCACGCAGGTGCCGTTCGATGCCCGCTCGGGCGTGTGCGAGACGCTCGGACTTCCGGCCAGTCGCGTCCGCGTCATCGTGCCCCATCTCGGAGGCGGCTTCGGCGGCAAGTGCGGCTTCCATTTCGAGGCTCATGTGGCAGCTCTCGCCCGGGCCGCCCGGCGGCCAGTACGGCTCGTCTTCTCGCGCCGCGAGGAGTTCCTCGCACCGGACCGACGCCGCGAGGGCATCGTCTACGAGTTCGAGACCGGGGCGATGCGCGACGGCACGATCGTCGGCCACCGCGTCTGGCTGGCCATCGACAACGGCGCCTACACGTCCGACAGCGGGTTCTTCGCCCAGATGGCAGCCATGCACGCGCTCGGGCCGTATCAGGTGCCCAACATCCGCGCAGAGGCGCACCTCGTCTACACCAACCATCAGCCGTCGGGCTCAGTGCGCGCTCCAACGGCACCGCAGAGCTGCTGGGCGCTCGAGTCGCACCTCGACGAGCTGGCGAACGCGCTGGGCATCGACCCGGTCGAGCTACGCCGACGCAATGCCGTGCGAACGGGCGGCACCGGTCCCACTGGCCAGACGTATGGCGAGATCGGCCTTCTCAACTGCATCGATGAGGCCACTGCCGTCGTCGGCTACGGGCAGCCGCTGCCCGACGACGAGGCGATTGGCGTCGCCGTCGGATGGTGGCCGTCGTTCGCTGCGCCATCGGGCGTGTTCGTGAAGGTCGACGGTGACGGCAGCGGCCAGATCATCACCGGCGCGCAGGAGTGCGGCACCGGCGCCGTGATGACACTCCGTCAGCTCGTCGCTGACGAGCTGGGCATGGCACCCGAGGACTTCGAACTCGTCTACCAGGACACCAGCGCCGCGCCGTACGACATGGGTGCCACCGGTTCGCAGACGCTCTTCAACAACGGACGTGCCGCCATTGCCGCCGCCGGGCAGATTGCCGACCAGCTGCGTCGACTCGCGG
>JBJOMQ010000145.1:0-6444 GCA_046052275.1 Actinomycetota bacterium
CTCGGCAAGGTGGTGGTGACGCCCTGCGCAGGGTGCCGTGGCGAGGGGCGTGTGATCACCGAGAAGTCGTATCAGGTCGACGTGCCGCAAGGGGTCGACACGGGGTCGACGCTGCGGCTCACAGGACGAGGCGCTGCGGGCCCGCGCGGCGGCAGCACTGGCGATCTCTACGTCCACCTGCGCGTCGCACCGCACGATCGCTACGAGCGCGACGGCGACGACCTGGTGACGTCGCTGCAGGTGTCGATCGCGCAGGCTGCGCTTGGCACTCGCTTCACGCTGCCGACGCTCGACGGTGACGAGAACATCGTCGTGCCGGCCGGCACCCAGCACGGCCGCGAGTTCGTGCTGCGCGGTCGCGGCGTGCCGAGACTGCAGGGCCGTGGACGGGGCGACCTCCGCGTCAGGGTCGAGGTGCTGGTGCCCACGTCGCTCACCGATGCAGAAGTCGAACTGCTCCGCGCATTCGCCGCCGGGCGCGGCGAGGAGGTGCAGCCCGACCAGGGACTGCTGGCGCGCATCAAGTCGGCGTTCCAGTGAGCCGCTGACGTGCACAGTGACCTGCGCAACAGTGCAGCACACGTCTTCGTCGACGAGCTCGACGAGCCGGCGCTTGCCAGCGTCGACGAGCACCACCTGGTTCGCGTGCTCCGACTCCGTGATGGCGACAGCGTCTCGGCGAGCGACGGCAACGGACGGTGGCGGCTGTGTGTCATGCGTGGCGGCGCACTCGAGCCGGCGGGTGCGATTGCGGAGGGCGAGCCCGCACGGCAGTGCACGGTCGGCGCAGCCATACCCAAGGGTGACCGCCTCGACTGGATGGTGCAGAAGCTCACAGAGGTGGGGGCACAGCGGATCGCACTGCTCGAATCCGACCACAGCGTGGTGCGCTGGGACCTTGCGCGGGCAGGACGACAGCTCGAGCGTCTGCAGCGGATCGCCCGCGAGGCGGCGGCGCAGAGCCGGCGGTGTCGCCTGCCGGTCATTGAGGGGCCCGTGCCCTATGGCGTCATGATCGCCGAGGCTGGCGCAGCGATCGCCGACCCGGACGGCCGCCCGCTCGCGGCAGCGCTGACGCGTGGGCCGCTGCTCATCGGACCCGAAGGCGGCTGGTCGGCGGCGGAGCGCTCGTCGGCATCGCAGGCCGGGGCGGCGGCAGTGTCGCTCGGTGCCACCGTGCTGCGCGTCGAGACGGCGGCGGTCGTGGCGGCGGCGCTGATGTTGTCGGTCGGCGGTGCTGGCTGACGGCCGGGCAGTGTCGTCGCCGACGCGCTGAGTGAGAGTTGGCCACTCTGTGGCAAGAATCAGTCGGCGATGTGTGCCATTATCTGAACTGGGGTAGGCCAAACGACCCATCGGGAGCAGGAGATCATGGGCATGCGCGAAGACGACGAGGACGCATCCTCATCGCCCTACAGCCGGAGCGTGGGCGAGCGACTGCGCGTCATCCGACGCCAGAAGCGCCTATCGCTGCAGGAGGTCGAGGCCAACTCTGCCGAGGAATTCAAGGCGTCGGTGCTGGGTGCCTACGAGCGTGGCGAGCGAGCGATCTCGGTGCCCCGGCTCGAGCGTCTCGCCAAGTTCTACAACGTGCCGGTCGACCAGCTGCTCCCCCGAGAGGAAGTCGAGGCCGCCGGTGAGGCTGAGGCCGCAGCGGCCAGCAAGAAGTTGGCTGTCGACCTGCTGAAGCTCAGCCAGCTGAGCGGGCAGCCCTTCGAGATGCTCACCCGGTTCCTGAAGATGATCCAGCTCCAGCGCCAGGACTTCAACGGCAAGGTGATCACCGTTCGTGGCGACGACACGAGGGCCATCGCAGCGATGCTCGACGTGCCGGTCGATCAGGTCGGTCAGCGGCTCGATGCCCTCGACCTCCTCTACCGCCCCTGAGGAACATGCGCGCCCGGCGCCCCGTGACAGCACCGCAGACGTGAGCGCGTTCGGGGTCTACCTCCACATCCCGTTCTGTGCCCGACGATGCGACTACTGCGCCTTCGCCACCTGGACCGATCGCCACCACCTGCACGACGCGTATCTCGCCGCTTTGCAGCGTGACATCGAGCGGGCCGGCCTCCCGCAGGCCACCAGTGTGTTCGTCGGCGGCGGCACGCCATCGGCTGTCGACCCGCGGGCGCTCGGAGCCGTGCTCCGGTCGATTCCGCTCGCCGACGGCGCAGAGGTGACTGCCGAGTGCAACCCCGACGATGTCACCGATGCACTCGCTACGGCACTCGCCGAGGCAGGCGTCAACAGGATCAGCCTCGGCGTGCAGTCGATGGTGCCGCATGTGCTGGCATCGCTCGGACGCCACCACACGCCGTCGAACGTGGCCGATGCAGTGCGTGCCATCCGGCGGGCCGGCATCGATCGCGTCAACCTCGACCTGATCTACGGCGCAGTCGGTGAGTCGCTGCCGGACTGGCGGGCGACGATCGAACTCGCGCTGCTGCTGGCGCCCTCGCACGTCTCGGCATATGCGCTCACCGTGGAGGCCGGCACGCCACTTGCCGCCAGCCCGGAGCGGCACCCTGACGACGATGACCTCGCCGACAAGTACGAGATGGTCGACGAACTGCTCGAGCGGGCGGGCCTTGCCAACTACGAGGTGAGCAACTGGGCGCTGCCCGGCGAGGAGTGCCGCCACAACGTCCTCTACTGGCAGCAGGGCGACTACCGGGGATTCGGAGCGGCAGCGCACAGCCATCACAGCGGCCGTCGGTGGTGGAATGTGCGTACCCCGGAGCGCTATATCGCCGCTGTCGAGGCGGGCGAGTCCACGGAGGCAGCGGGGGAGCATCTCGACGACGAGACACGTCGGATCGAGGGGCTCCAACTGGCACTGCGCATGCGCAACGGGGTGCCCGCCGACACCTTTGCCGACGACGACCTCGATGACGTGGCACCCCTTGTCGTCGTCGAGGACGGCAGGGTGAGGCTCACTCGCGGTGGACGCCTCCTGGCGAACGAAGTGGCCATTCGCATCCGCTGAACGGTGCGTCGAGGGGTGCTGAGTGGCTCAGCCCGACGCAAGATCGCGGAGCACGGGCGCAAGGTCGGTCTCCGGCACGGCAGGCGAGAACAGATAGCCCTGCGCAGCGCGGCAGCCGTACTGGCGCAGGCGGTCGGCCTGCTCGTCGGTCTCGACGCCGGTGGCGACGACGTCGAGGCCGAGGCCGGTGGCCAGACCCACGAGCGAGGCGATGACCTGGTCGACGCGGCTGTCGGCGGTGAGCAGCGAGATGAGCGATCGCTCGATCTTGACCCTGGCCAGGCCGAGATCGACGAGCGAGGGCAGCAGCGAGGCACTGCGGCCGCAGCCGTCGAGCGACAGCGTCATGCCGGCTTCGGCGAGCCTGACGAGGTTGGCGCGGGAGATGTCGTCACCGAGTTCGGCGGACCGCTCGGGTACCTCGATGGTGAACCACTCCGGTCGCGCCTCATTCGACTCGACGCGCGACAGCAGACTGGTCGCGTACTGCGGCCAGGCGAGTTCCTCGGTGGCTGCATTGATGCTGATCTGGAAGTCGCGCAGCCGTGTGGTGGAATCGGTGCGCAAGGCCCGGCCAACCTGAGTCGCCCTGTCGTGCACGAAGGCACCGATGTTGAGGATCTCGGAGTTCCTCTCAGCAGATGGAATGAACTCGTCGGGAGCGACGTCGCCGAGTTGGGGATGGCGCCAGCGCGACAGAGCCTCGGCGCCAACCGGTCGCCGATTGTCGAGCAACACGATCGGCTGGAACCAGACCTCCATCTGGCGGAACTGAATGGCAGCGCGGAGTTCGTTCCAGAGCCGAAGGGTGGACTCGGCCGAGTCGCCGGGAAGCGCATCGTGGCGCACGGCACGGCTGCCGCCACGTCGCACCGCCTCGCGCAGGGCGGCCCCAGCGTCGGCGAGCATCTCGACGTGCACTGCGGTGCTGCCGGGAGGCGGCAGCGGTGCATTCGAGGGGGCAGTCGCGTAGCCGATCGACGCCGTCACGCGCATCGTGCGGCCGCGGGCCGAGACAGGCTGGCGTACGGCATCGCGGCAGGCGGCGAGGACCTGGTCGGCCTGCTCGTCGGAGTCGACCTCGAAGACTGCAGCAAATGCCTCGCCCAGCCTGCCGAGCTCACCGTGTGATGGCAGGCAGTGGCGCACCGTCGCCACGACCTGCTGCACCAGTTCGGCAGCGCCCTGGTCGCCGAGGGCTGCGCGAACGAGGCCGAGCTGGTCGATCTGGAAGATGGCAGCGCACGCACGTCGGCCGCTCCGGCTGCCGAGGATCGATTCCAGCTCATGTTCGAGTGCCTCATGCCCGAGCAGCCCGGTTGCGGCATCGCGGCCGCGGCCGGCGGTCGAGAGGCGTGCGGCCTCGACGAGTTCGGTGACGTCGCGCAGCCTGAGCACGGCGCCGGGATTGGACGGGAGCGGGGCCACCGACACCTCCCACCAGTGCCTCGTCAACTGGCTGGCATCATCGAGGAAGAACAGCGTGTCGCCGCGGTGGGCGATGGTGCTGCGTACGGCACCCAGCACGTCGGCGCGGGCCTGCGGCGAGCTGAGGCCGTGAAGCAGGTCGAGCGGCATCCCGGCGGGGTCGGATCCACCAGCGAAGGCGTGGCGGAACGGTGCGTTGGCGGTGACGATGCCGAGATCGGGCCCGACGATGGCGACCTGCGTGGCGGTCGACTCGATGACATCGCTCAGCAGCCGCTCTGCCGCATCGCGGTCGATGGCCTCGCCGTCGTCTCGCCGCCTGCGTCCGGGTCGCTGCACCGTCCACCTCCCTCGTCCATTGCTCGCCGCCATGCGGGCGCCGGCGACCGGCCGACGACGAGGTCGATTCTGGCAGGTGGGTGCCGCTGCGGTGGGGAAGGCGGGGTGGCCGTTGGTACGATCCGGCGACGCATCGCACGGGCGTATAGCTCAGTTGGTTAGAGCGCCACCTTGACACGGTGGAGGTCTCCGGTTCGAGTCCGGCTACGCCCACTACATCCCGCAGGCCCCGAGTGCCGCTCCCGCAGCGGCACTGTCAGCGAGGCAGTCCGAGCACTCGCTCGCCGAGGATGTTGCGCATCACGTTCGACGTGCCGCCCATGATCGTGTAACCGGGCGCGTAGGCGAGCCCACGGGTGATGTCGTCCCACAGCGCGGCCTCGGGCCCGAGCACCCGGGCGACGAAGTCACTGACCCGTGCTTCATGCTCGGTGCAGAAGCACTTGGTCGCCGCGCTGAACCCGGGGGGTGCCTGCTTCAGCACCTCGCGAACGACGAGGATGCGCCCGACCCTGTAGCCAATCTCGAGTGCCGCCATCTCCTGGCGGATCAGCGGATCCGTGCGGTCGGCGCGCTCGGCGGCGATGCGGTAGAGCGCATAATTGCTGACGAGACGGTCGATGCCACCGCGCTCATGCTCGAGTTGCACCATCGTCTGCTTGAACGCAGCACCCTCGACGCCTACGAGGTTCTCGACTGGCACGAGCACATCGGTGAAGAACACCTCGCAGAAGTGGCGATTGGCGGTCATGTCCTTGATCGGACGCACCTCGATGCCAGGTGCCGACATCGGCACGATGATCTCGCTGATGCCAGCGTGCGGAGGACCATCCTGGCGGGTGCGGCAGATCAGGTAGCAGTAGTCGGCGACGGCGCCGAAGCTCGTCCAGATCTTCTGCCCGTTGATGCGCCACATGTCGCCCTCGCGGACGGCTGAGGTCTTGAGACCTGCGAGGTCGCTGCCTGCGTTGGGCTCGCTCATGCCGATGCACCAGGTGGACTCGCCGGTGACGATGCCCGGCAGGAAGGCTGCCTGCTGGTCGGGTGTGCCATATGCCAGGAGCGCTGGTCCCATCTGGCGGTCGGCGAACCACGACGCGCCAATCGGCGCCCCGGCCTTGATCATCTCCTCACCGACGATGAGCCGGTCGATCACGGGCCGCGCAGGGCCGCTATACGGGTTGTCGGCCCAGGTCATCCCGATCCAGCCACGGCCGCCGAGCTCGCGCGAGAACTCCTTCGAGAACCCGTTGATCCACGAGTCGTTGGACCGTCCGTACCGGGAGACGGCATCGGCTGCGACGGCGGCGGCCTCGGCGCGCAGGGCCTGCTGCTCGGGTGTCCAGGAGAAGTCCACGGGGCGATGCTACGAGAGCACGGCTCGCACTGCGGTGCCGAGTCGGGCGATGCCCTCGCCAAGGTCGTCGGCGCGATAGCGAGCGATGCAAAGACGCAGGTGCGAGTCGAAGTTTCCGGACACGGCGAACAGTGCCCCCTGCCGGACGTCGACCCCCGAGTCCCTGCCCGCCTGCCGGACTGCGGCCCCGTCGACGCCGGACGGGAGGTCGAGCCACACGAAGTACCCGCCGGTCGGCGTCGTCCACGACACGTCCGCCGGCATGTGCCGGCGGAGTGCCTCGTCGACCGCGTGCATGCGGTGGCGGTACTCGGTGCACAGCGCGGCGATGTTC
>JBJOMQ010000146.1:0-6369 GCA_046052275.1 Actinomycetota bacterium
TCGCGGCATTCACCAGGAACATCTGGGGCGTCGTGACGCCGAACTCGCGGAGCACTGCGACGAACACCGGGCCAAGCACCCGCGAGCCGTTGATCATCGCCGAGTTCAGGGCCACCGACCCGGCGATGTCCTCCTTGCGAACGAGACCGGGCAGCATCGCCGACCACGCCGGCGCATTGAGCGCATTGCCGACTCCCACACCGAGCGAGACGAGGAATATCAGCGCAATCGAAGCGTCGCCTGCCGCGAGGGGTGCGAGCAGCGCCGAGAACCCGAGTTGCACCATCTGCATCGAGATGAGCCACCGCCTCCTGTCGAAGCGGTCGGCGATGACGCCGGCGGGAATCGACAGGACGAGCAATGGGCCGAGCTGGGCCACCACCATGAGTGCCACGACGGACGCCTTGCCGGTGCGGTCGAGAACGTAGAGCGGCAGCACGACGTTCTGCATCCAGGTGCCGACGTTCGAGCTGAACGAGGCAGCCCACAGGCGGCGAAATCGCGGGTACGACAGCGCCGCCCTGGCGCTGCCGGGGGTGTGGCGGTGGACGTGGTGGGAGGGGTCGCCAGTATCGGCAGCGGTCAGCATGGGGTGGGCTCAGACTACGGCGGAGGGGTTTCGGCTGCCGTGTCGGCAGGCGTGCGGCGAGCGTCCGCGAGCGCGGCGCCGGTGCTTGGCAGACTCGCGCGGTGACGAATCAGCAGGCCAACGCGACGGAGACACCTGCTGGAAGCACCGTGATGGGCGCCACGGGCACCGCAGGCTCGATGAGCGCCGACCGCTGTCATCGCTTCGGCACCTACGTCGACTGTCCGATGTGCGGTGGAGCGCTGCACCCCGAGCACGCCCACTTCAAGTGCGGGTCGTGCGGATGGCGCGACTCGTGCTGCGACTGATCTGCGATCGCGGCCGTCGTCTCAGGCGCTGAGCGTCGAGGCCGGTGCGTCGAGCCGGCGCCTGACCGCAGTGCGGATCTCGTCGTCGAAGCGTCGCATGTGGGCGGCAATCAGCTCGGCAGCCCGGTCGGCGTCTCGGTCGCGTAGCGCATCGAGGATGTCGCGGTGCTCGTCGATGGTGCGGCGGGCGTCTGCGACCTCGCCGAGATACAGGTGCCAGAGCCGGTCGCTCTGGGTGTAGAGCATGTCGAGCGTGTCGGTGAGGAAACGGTTGCCGGCTGCCCGCCAGACCAACTCGCGGCATCGGCGATCGATCTCGAGCACGGTGTCGGGATCGTCGGCGCCCGGCTGGTCGGCGCCGCCGGCACCATCGAGTACGGACTCCATCTCGTCCCAGTCGGCATCGGTGCCACGGGCGCATGCCAGGCGCATTGCGTACGGCTCGAGCATGGCGCGGGTCTCGTAGAGCAGGGTGAGGTCGCCGATGTCGACGGTGCTGACGAACATGCCCCGCCGGGGGAGCACGGTGACGAACTGGTCGCGAACCAGTCGCTGGAGGGCCTCGCGGATGGGCGTCCGCCCGAGTCCGAGGGCGCGCTGCAGTTCCTCGTCTCGCAGCACGGCCCCCGGGGCGAGTTCGAGGCGGACGATCATCCGGCGGATCTCGCGGTAGGCGCGCTCGCTGAGTGACAGGTGCTCGCTGATATGGTAAAGATATATCAGTCAGGGGGCGAGGGCAACGTGCTCGTCGCCACACGGTCACCGCACTGCGCCGTCCGCCGTGGACGTCGCGTCACACAGGGGAAGAGAACACATGAGCGAAGTCCCGTCGTCAGCGAAGGTCGTCATCATCGGCGCCGGCATCGTCGGCAACTGCCTCGTCGGACACCTCAGCCGGCTCGGCTGGACCGACATGGTGCTGCTCGACAAGGGGCCGCTCCCGAATCCCGGTGGCTCGACGGGCCACGCGTCGAACTTCATCTTCCCGACCGACCACAACAAGGAGATGGCGTTCCTCACGGTGAACAGCCAGAACCAGTACATCGACCACGGTCTCAACAACACCTGCGGTGGCATCGAGGTGGCGCGCGAACCGCAGCGACTCGAGGAGTTCAAGCGTCGCATGACGTCGGCGAAGTCGTGGGGCATCGATGCCCGGCTCGTCACGCCCGCCGAGATCAAGGAGATGGTGCCGTTCATCAACGAGGAGATCCTCCTCGGCGGCTACTACACCCCGAGCGTGTCGGTGGTCGACTCACTCGCCACCGGCACGCGCATGCGCGAGGAGGCGGTGAGCAAGGGCGTGCTCAAGGTGTTCGCCAACACCGAGGTGCTCGACGTCGAGACCGAGGACGTGCCGGGCGGACTGCCCAGGGTGAAGGCCGTCGTCACCGACCGCGGCCGGATCGAGGCCGACCATGTCGTGATTGCCTGCGGTGTGTGGAGCCCGCGCGTGGCTGCCATGGCCGGCGCGAGCATCCCGCTGACACCCGCCGTCCACCAGATGGCCGACGTCGGGCCGATCGAGATCCTCGTCGAGTCGAACAAGGAGCTCGCCTATCCGATCATCCGCGACATGGACACGTTCTGCTACGAGCGCCAGACAGCAGGGTCCATGGAGGTCGGCAGCTATGCCCACCGCGCCATCCTCATGCGCCCGGACGACATCCCCAGCAACGAGGCGTCGGCACTCAGCCCGACCGAGCTGCCGCTCACCTATGAGGACTTCGATCCGCAGATGGAGCAGGCGATCGAGCTGATGGAGATGCTCGGTGACGCCGAGATCAAGTACGCCATCAACGGCCTGCTGAGCCTCACGCCCGATGCCAACCCAGTGCTCGGCGAGTGTGTCGAGGTGCGCAATCTCTGGAGCGCGGCAGCGGTCTGGATCAAGGAGGGTCCCGGCATCGCCCAGCTCGTCGCCGAGTGGATGACGTACGGCTACCCGCACATGTGCGACCCGCACGGCAGCGACATCGCCCGCTTCTACCCCCACGAGAAGACCGAGTGGCACATCAACGCCCGCTGCAACGAGCACTTCAACAAGACGTACGGCATCGTCCACCCGCGAGAGCAGTGGGCGAGCCAGCGCGGCATGCGCCGCAGCCCGTTCTATGCCCGCGAGGAGGCGCTCGGCGCAACATTCTTCGACGCCCGCGGCTGGGAGCGCCCGCAGTGGTACTCGAGCAACGAGAAGCTGATGGCGAAGTTCCCCGAGGCGTGCGCGCAGCGCACGCACGAGTGGGACGCTCGCTGGTGGCACCCGGTGATCAACGCCGAGCACCTGCAGATGCGCGAGAGCGTCGGCATGGTCGACCTCACCGCCTTCAACGAGTTCGACTTCGAAGGCCCCAAGGCGATGGAGTTCCTGCAGTGGGTGTGCGTCAACAACGTCGATGTGCCGGTCGGCCGCAGCGTCTACACGCCGCTGCTCACCGAGCACGGCGGATTCCGCGGTGACCTCACCATCCAGCGACTCGGCCAGCACCACTACCGGGTCATCACGGGTGCCTTCGACGGCGGCCGCGACAACTACTGGTTCAACAAGTGCCTCGAGACGTTCAATGCCGCACACGGCCTCGGATCGTGCACCTTCACCGACAGGTCGCAGGGCCTCTGCACCATCGGCGTGTGGGGTCCCAATGCCGCCGCCACGATGGCCAAGATCACCACCGACCACACCACTGCGTCCTACGACGTCAGCCAGGAAGGCTTCCCCTACGGCGCAGTTCGCGAGGTCTACATCGACGGTGTGCCGTGCTGGATGTTCCGCATCAGCTACGTCGGCGAGAACGGCTGGGAGATCTATACCCGCATGGAGCACGGCCTCAAGCTGTGGGACGCGATCTGGGCGGCCGGCCAGGAGTTCGGCATCATCCCGGTGGGCATCGGCGTGTATGCGGTCACCGGACGCATCGAGAAGGGATACCGGCTCATGGGCGCCGAGCTCGAGAGCGAGTACGACCCCGTCGAGGCCGGTCTCGCCCGCCCGAAGGTGAAGTCGGCCGACTTCATCGGCAAGGCCGCCTACCTGAAGTCGCGCGAGCAGGCGCCGGTCGCAGTGATGTGCACCCTGTCGATGGACAGCCAGCGCTGCGCCGACGGCTACGACCGTTTCCCGACCGGCGGCAACGAGCCGATCCTCGACCTGCAGGGCAATCGCCTCGTCGACGCCAAGGGTCGCGTGTCGAGGGTGACCACTGCGGGATCCGCCCCGTCGCTCGGCAAGTACCTGCTGCTGGCCTACCTCCCGGCCGAGCACGCCAAGGAGGGCAACAAGCTGCAGGTGATGTACATGAACGAGCTCTACCCCGTCACCGTCGAGCGTGCCGGATCGACGCCGCTGTTCGATCCCACCGACAGCCGGATGAAGAGCTGAGCCGGCGATGCGAGTGCTCGTCTGCGTGAAGCGGGTGCCTGCACCCGGCGCGAAGATCAACCTCACTTCCGATGGCCAGGCGATCGACACCGCATACCTCGCCTTCACGACCAGTCCGCACGAGGAATGCGCGGTGGAGGAGGCGGTGCGCCTCGTCGAACAGCACGGCGGCGAGAGCACGGTGCTCACGCTGGGACCGGCCGACGCCGATGAACAGCTGCGCTATGCGGCCAGCATCGGCGTCAACCGCTGCGTGCTGCTGCCCATCGACACGGGGGACTGGGATCCCATCCGGACCGCTGAGGCGATCGCCGCTGCGATCCGCGACATTGAAGGTCGCGATGGGGCCTTCGACCTCGTGCTGTTCGGCAACGAGAGTGCCGATTCCGGCAACTTCCAGATCGGCATCCGAGTGGCGCACGCCCTTGGGCGTCCGATGGTGAACGGCATCAAGGGCATCGACATCGACGGCGCCACGGCGCGTGCCCGGCGTGAGGCCGAAGCCGGTGTCGAGGTGTACACGGTGCCGCTGCCGGCAGTGCTCGGCGTGAAGGAGGGCATCAACCTGCCTCGGTATCCGACGCTGAAGGGCCGTCTCGCGTCGAAGAAGGTCGACGTTGCGCACGTCGCCCCGGCAGGCTCGTCGGGCGGGCAGCAGATGGTCACCATGCTGCAGGCGGCCGAGAAGGCATCGCAGACCGTTGTGCTTGGTCATGGGCCCGAGGCGGCACCTGCCGTCGTCGACCTCCTCGAGGAACTGGGGTTGCTGAAGTGATTCTCGTCGTCATCGAACACGACCGCGGCACCCTCGCGACGGCGTCGCTCGAGGCGCTCGCAGCGGCGCGGGGCCTCGGCTCGCCTGTCGCCGCGCTGACGATCGGCGCCAGTGCCGACGGGCTCGCCAGCACGCTCGCTGCACACGGTGCGGCATCGGTGCACCAGGTGCACCATGCGCTGCTGTCCGACTACGGGCCCGAGGCATGGGGCGAGGTCGTGGCCCAGGCAGTGGGCGCCCTCGCGCCGACGACCGTACTGGCCTGCGGCACCGACCGCGGCAACGAGGTCATGGCTCAGGCAGCAGCCCGACTCGGCCAGCCGATGGTGGCGAACTGCGTGGGGTTCGACGACGTCGCGACCGGTACGTGGACGCTGACGCGCGTGCGATGGGGTGGCTCGCTGCTCGAGCGCTGCACGCTCGAGGCGACGGTGAAGATGGTGACCGTCACACATCATGCGTTCGAGTCGGCCGAGTCTCCTGCAGCGGGAACCGTCACCGAACTGCCCGTCTCGCTCGACGCCTCGCTGGCCCGCACCGTGGTGGTCGAGCGCGTCGAGCGCGCCGCAGGCGTCACACTCGCCACGTCACCTCTCGTGGTGGGCGGGGGGCGAGCGGTCGGCTCAGCCGAGGCATTCGCCCCGCTCGAGGAGCTCGCCGGCCTGCTGGGCGGCGTCGTCGGCTGCTCGCGAGCCGTCACCAACAACGGCTGGCGCAGTCACACCGACCAGGTCGGCCAGACCGGCACCCGCATCGCCCCCGATCTCTACATGGCGTGCGGGATCTCCGGTGCCATCCAGCACTGGGTGGGGGCAATGGCATCGAAGAAGATCCTTGCCATCAACACCGACCCTGAGGCGAACATGGTGGTGAAGGCCGACTATGCCGTGATCGGCGACCTGCACAAAGTGGTACCGGCAATCTCGGCCGAGATACGCCGACGTCGGGGTGGATGAGGCACAGTGCTCCACGGCTGCGACCGCCTTCGGTCGTAGCCTCATCCCGTGAGCACCCGACGGGACGACGACGGGCCGGCCGTCTCGGCGAGCATCGCACTCGCGACGTGGGGGCTCTTCGCCGGACTCGCGCTGCTGATGTTCGCCGGTGGGCTCTTCGCCACCCTGCTCGGCGTCCGGGCCGAGCGGTCTGGCGTCGCCACGGCGGTGAGCAGCTCGATCGCCGCTGCGTACTACGTCGGATTCCTCGTCGGATCGTGGCTTGCGCTCCGGGCGCTGGGAAAGGTGGGCCACATCCGCGTGTACACGGCGCTGGCGTCGATGCTGGCTGCGGCGATCGCAGCAGTGGGCATCACCGACTC
>JBJOMQ010000147.1:0-6347 GCA_046052275.1 Actinomycetota bacterium
CCTCACTCCCGGCACCTGGAACGTCGATCCGACGCACAGCAGTCTCGAGTTCACCGTCCGCCACCTGATGATCTCGAAGGTCACCGGCCGGTTCACCGATTTCGCCGGTGCCGTCACCGTCGCGGCCGATCCGCTGAAGTCGTCGGTCGAGGCCACCGTGCAGACCGCATCGATCACCACCCACGACGACGGGCGCGACGGGCACCTCCGCAGTGCCGACTTCTTCGCCGTCGACCAGCATCCGCAGATGCGCCTCGTGTCGACCGGCCTCGAGCCCGACGGCGACGACTACGTGCTCCATACGCAGCTCACCATTCGCGGGATCACGAAGCCGGTCGACTGGGAGCTCGAGTTCGAGGGCGTGGCGACCGATCCGTGGGGCGCCGTTCGGGCCGGATTCAGCGCCGAGGCCGAGGTGAGTCGCAAGGAGTGGGGGCTCGAGTGGAATGCTGCGCTCGAGACTGGCGGTGTCGTGGTCGGCGACAAGGTGAAGCTGTCGCTTGCCATCGAGGCTGTCAGGGCCTGACCGGCGCTGTCGGCGAAGCTGGCCGGGCTGGTTGGATTGAAGGACACGAGATCGACGACGTGAGGAGACCGAGATGGGAATCGTCAGGCTGAACCATGCGGTGCTGTACGTCAGCGATGCATCGGCGTCGGCGCGCTTCTACGCCGACACTCTCGACTTCGAGGTGGCGGGATCAATCGGCGACGCAGCGATCTTCCTCCGGGCGCCCGACAGCGACAACGACCACGACCTCGGCCTGTTCCATGTGGGTTCGTCCGCCGCGTCGTCGGTCGGCGGACGGGCTACGCATCGTCCCGGCCTCTATCACCTTGCGTGGCAGGTGCGGACGATCGAAGAGCTAGCCGTCGCACGCGACCGACTGCGGTCGGCTGGGGCGCTGATCGGTGAGAGCGACCACGGTGTGAGCAAGAGCCTCTACGCGCGCGATCCGGACGGCATCGAATTCGAGGTGATGTGGGCCGTGCCCCGCGACGAGTGGCCGGCTGAGATCGGAACGTGGCGTCTCGATCTCGCCGGTGCGCTGGCACGCTGGCCGGGCGTCGACACCTCGGTCCAGTAGGGCAGCGAGAGTCGAGACGGGCGTCGACGAGCGTCGCCGTCCTCAGCGGCCGAGCAGGGCGCGCAGCGCCATGTCGAGCGCGGGATGCTGAAACTGGTATCCCGAGCGAGTCAGCACTCCGGGCATGACGCGCTGTCCCGTGTAGAGCAGTGCGTCGGCCAGGTCGCCGCCCAGCAGTAGTGCCGGGCCGAGCCGCGGCACCGGCAGCAGTGCGGGTCGGCGCATCACCGATGCCAACACCTTGGTGAATTCGGCATTCGTGAGCGGATTCGGTGCCGTGAGGTTCACGGGACCGCTGACCTCGGCGGTGAGCAGGTGGACGATGGCGCCGACTTCGTCGGGCAGTGATATCCAACTCTGCCACTGCCGCCCGCTGCCGAAGCGACCGCCGGCACCGATCGAGAACAGCGGCAGCAGTTTCTTCAGCGCGCCGCCGGCGGGCGAGAGGACGATGCCCGTACGCAGGTGCGCAACTCGGGCACCGGCCTGCGCCGCCGGTGCGGTGGCTGCCTCCCACTGGACGCAGACGTCGGCGAGGAATCCTGTGCCGGCGGGCGACGACTCGTCGAGCTGTTCGTCGCCGGTTGCGCCGTAGTAGCCGATGGCGCTGCCGCTGAGGAACACTCTCGGCCCGTCCTCGGTGGTGGCGATCGCGTCGGCGAGCAGCGATGTCGAGGCGGTACGGCTCTCGAGGATCTCGCGCCGGTAACTGTCGGACCACCGCCGGTCGCCGATGCCGGCGCCGGCGAGATGGACCACCGCATCGGTACCTCGGAGAGCGCCGGCCGGCAGTGACCGTCGGGCCGGATCCCAGAGGATGTCACTCGCCGTGGCCTCGCGGCGCACGAGGCGCACCACCTCGTGGCCGGCGTCGGACAGGGTCGCGCAGAGGGCAGTGCCGATGAGTCCGGTCGCTCCCGAGATGACTACTCGCATACGGCCACCGTACGGCCCGCAGCACGCCGCTGTCGTGCCGGACGGCGAGGCGACTGGCCTCAGCTGCTGTGCCAGTGGGTACAGTCGTTGTCCGGGCCAGCACCGGTGGTGCGCCGAGGAGGTGTGTCGTGCACGTGGTGATCGTCGGGTGCGGCCGAGTGGGGTCGTCGCTCGGTCGGATCCTCGCCTCCGATCAGCACTCGGTGGCCGTCATCGACCGCAAGCCGTCGGCGTTCGCCCGGCTCGGCGACGACTTCACCGGCACGACATTCGTCGGCGTCGGATTCGACCGCGAGTTGCTGCTCGAGGCCGGCATCGAGCGAGCCGACTCGGTGGCTGCAGTCACCAATGGCGACAACTCCAACATCCTCGTGGCGCGCGTTGCGCGCGAGACGTTCGGCATCGAGCGTGTCGTGGCCAGGATCTACGACCCGAACCGCGCCCACATCTACCAGCGTCTCGGCATTCCCACCGTGGCGCCGGCCGTGTGGACGACCGAGCGCGTGCTGCGCCGCCTCCTGCCGGGCGCATCGCGACTCGAGTGGACCGACCAGAGCGGCCAGGTGTCCGTCGTCGAGCACCAGTTGTCGGCCGAGTGGGCCGACCGCCCGGTCGACGACATCGAGCGCACCGGCCTGCGGCTCGTGTCGGTGTGCCGCAGCGGCCGCGCCACGCTGCCGGCACCGGATGCGACGCTCGAGTCGGGCGACATCGTCCACGTCGCCGTTCCCACCACGATGGTCGACCGCGTCGACCACCTGCTGGCGCAGCCGCCGGCAGCCACACGATGAGGAGCGAATGGTGAAGATCGTCATCGCCGGCGGAGGCAGCGTCGGAAGATTCATCGCCGAGCAGCTCGTCGCTGCAGGCCACGGTGTCTGCATCGTCGACAACGACGCGCAAGTTGTCGGCACCCATCGCGACGATGTTCCCGGCGTGTCGTGGGTGCAGGGCGACGCCTGCGACCTCAACACGCTCGAGTCGGCAGGAATCCTGAAGGCCGAGGTGCTCGCCGCTGTCACCGGCGACGACGAGGACAACCTCGTGGTCTCACTGCTTGCCAAGACTGAATTCGCAGTGCCGAGGGTGCTGGCGCGGGTGAACAACCCGAAGAACGAGTGGATGTTCGACGAAGTGTGGGGCGTCGACATCGCGGTCAGCACCCCGCATGTCATCACCGGACTCCTGCAGGAGGCGGTCGTGGTGGGGTCATTCGTGCGGCTGATGTCGTTCGAGCGGGGCCACACACGGCTTGCCGAGGTGACACTGGCCACCACCTCGCCGGCGGCCGATGCTCGGATCACCGACCTGTCGTTGCCCGCCGATGCCGCCATCGTCGCTGTTGTCCGCGACGAGTCGGTGATCGTGCCGACACCTGAGACATTGCTGCGGGTCGGCGACGAGGTGCTGGTGCTGGTGACTGATGCCAGCGAGGGCGCCGCTCGCAGGGTGCTGGTGGGCTGAGCGACGCAGACCTGGGCGCTCAGGCGCCGAGATCGGTGAGCACCGCGGAGAGTTCGGCGGCGTCGGTGGCTCCCGGCAGCAGGGTTGCCGTGCCAGCGGCGTCGATGACGACGACCGCCGGTTGCGACGCCACGCCGAAGCGGGCGAAGACCTCACCGTCGGGGTCGCTCACCTGCGGGAAGGTGAGTCCGTACTCGTCGATGAATCCCTGGAAGTCGTCATCGGACCCGTACCACGCCACGCCGACGAACGCGGCCCGACCTGCCCAGGTGTTGCTTGCCTCCTCGACCGAGGGGGCTTCACGACGGCAGGTGCCTCAACCGGGCGCCCAGAACCACAGCACCACCGGCGTGCCGGCGAACTGCGCGAAGTCGATGGTGGTGCCGCCCACGCCGGCAGCCGAGAAGCGCAGCGTCTCGGGGGCAGCGGCTGTGCCGGTCGTGCTCGTGGGAGCCGGAGTGGTGATGCCGCCGGCGCTCGGGTCGGCTGCGGTGGTGGTCGACGCCGTCACGGTCGTGGCCGGAGGAGCGACGGTCGTCGACCCGTCAGCAGCGCAGGCTGCAGTGGTCAGTACCAGGGCGGCCGCAACGGCGGCAGTGCTGGTGGCACGGAGCGGTCGCTGCACGGCTGCGACAGTACCGCCCGTAGCCTGCGGAGGCCATGCGGACGCGCACGTTGCTCCTCCTGTCGGTTGCGTGCGGCCTGGCGATCCTGCTGGCGGGCGGAGCGCAGTTGCTGAGGATCACCGGCGGCGAGCCGTCGACGGCGCTCGGGATCGGCGACGAGGGCAGGGCAGGCGACGCAGTCGTGGTGGTGACCGGCTACGAGGAGGGGGTGGCGACGGCGGTCGTCACGGTCGAGCTCTCGGGTGTCGACGACGCCGACGGACTCGACGGATTCTCGCTGCGGGCGCCGAACACCCGCGTGGTGCCGCTCGCCACGTCGACATGCACTGGATTCACAGTGCGGCCCGTCACCTGCACCCTTGTCTTCCCGTCGACGTCGCTCATGGCGACAGACCGGCAACTGGTGTTCGAGCGCGGCGAGGGGCGCGCCCTGTGGAACCTGGCGTGAGCCGTCTGTCACGCTGACCCGCCGCAGGTCCCGGAGGCTGGGTCGGTGCACTGCGAAGCCGGTACCGTATCGCCGGCACCCGATGTGCCGACGAGAGCGGAGTCTGACTCGATGGATGCCCAGTACGACCTGGTGGTGATCGGCGGTGGCCCCGGTGGCTATGGGGCAGCGCTCTATGCGGTGTCGGCCGGACTGAACGTCGCCATCGTCGAACGCGATGCGATGGGCGGCACATGCCTCAACAGGGGCTGCATCCCGGCGAAGGCCTTCCTCGAGACCGCAGCCGTGCAGCGACACGTGGCCCACGCCGCAGAGTTCGGAATCGACGCAGGCGCACCGGTCGTCAACTTTGCTGTTGCGCAGCAGCGCAAGCAGAAGATCGTCGACGGCATCGTGAAGAGCCTCACAGGATTCATGGTGTCGAAGAAGATCACCATCGTCAGGGGTGTCGGCTCGCTCGGTGCCGACCGCGCGGTCACGGTGCAGCTGCCCGAGGGCGGCACCCAGGTGCTCACCGGCCGCAACGTCCTGCTGGCCGCCGGCTCTGTGCCGCGCACGATTCCTGGCTTTGAACCCTCGGCGCCGGGCTCGCCCGGCGTGGTGATGACGAGCGACGAGGTGCTGATGCTCGACCGGGTTCCCGCCCGGCTCGCCGTGATCGGCGGCGGTGCGATCGGCTGCGAGTTCGCCAGCACGTTCGCCGACCTCGGCGCATCGGTCACCATTCTCGAAGGGCTTCCCAAGGTGCTGCCAGGCCTCGATGCCGACGTGGCCAATGTGGTCGTGCGCAGTTTCAAGAAGAAGGGCATCGACATCCGCACCGGCGCCAAGGTGCTCGGCCACACACCATCGACGTCGCCGAGCGGGACGCCGGTCACCACGGTGCAGTACAGCAACGAGGACGGGTCGACAGCCTCGCTCGAGGTCGATGCCGTGGTGGTGAGCATCGGCCGTCGACCGTATGCCGACCTCCTCGGACTTGCCGGCACTGCGGTGTCCGTCGACGCCCGAGGGTTCGTCGTCGTCGACGAGTTCTGCCGCACCGGCGAGCCCGGCGTGTACGCGATCGGCGACCTCATCAACACGCCGGCGCTGGCGCACGTGGGATACGCCGAGGCGATCCTCGTGGTGAAGCACCTCCTCGGCGAGTCGCCACTGCCGATCGCCTACGACCGCGTACCGTGGGCGATCTACTGCCATCCCGAGGTGGCATTCGCAGGTCCCTCCGAGGAGGCGGCGCTCGCCGCCGGCCACGACGTGGTGGTGGCGAAGCACCAGTTCCGGGCCAACAGTCGAGCGCAGATCCTCGGCGAGATCGATGGCCTGGTGAAGGTCATCGCCCGCAAGAATCCCGACGGTACGGCTGGCCAGGTGCTGGGCGTGCACATGGTGGGGCCCTGGGTCACCGAGCAGCTGAGCGGCGGCTATCTCGCCGTGAACTGGGAGGCGACCGTTGCGGAGGTGGCAGAGTTCATCCAGCCGCACCCGAGCCTGACCGAACTGTTCGGCGAGACGATGCTGTCGCTCACCGGCCGAAGCCTGAACGCCTGAGAGATCCGGAGGATCACTGCCATGACCGACGTCGCCCTGCCCCAGCTCGGTGAGACCGTCACCGAGGGCACGATCACGAAGTGGTTCAAGAAGGTCGGCGACACCGTCGCTGCTGACGAGGCGCTGTTCGAGGTGAGCACCGACAAGGTCGACACAGAGGTGCCGTCGCCAGTGGCGGGCGTGCTCGTCGAGATCCGCGCAGCGGAAGGCGACACCGTGCCGGTGGGCTCGGTCATC
>JBJOMQ010000148.1:0-6338 GCA_046052275.1 Actinomycetota bacterium
TGCGCGTCAGCGGTGGCCGGGCACGGAGGTCGTGTCAGCGGCCGCTCATTCGCGGCTCATCTCGGCCCGGGCCGTGGCGGCGGTGTCGGCGGCAGTGTCGGCGGCGGCCTGGCGGCTGAGCACGCGGAACACGAGGGTCTCGAGCGGCGGGTCGAACGGGGCGGGCCCGTCGAGGTCGTCGACCACCGGGTTCAGCGGCCCGCGACCGATGTCGGCGCCGGTCGAGCCGAGGATGCGCACGATGCGCGGCACGGCGGCGGTGGCCAGCTCGGCCCCGTCGGCCAGCACCGTGACCGTGCCGCCCTTGCCATCTCGCCGGAAGCGCACGCCGAGCGTGTGGCGGCCCGGCGCCGTCAGCGTCGACGGAAGCGGCGCACTGGCGCGGGAGTGCGCGCCGAGGGCGTTGTAGTCGAAGTGCACGATCCCGTCGGCGACCCACCAGCAGTGGCCGACGTTGTGGCTGCCGCGCGCGTAGAGCACGCCGGACGGCAGTGCCGGCCCGGTCACCGTGAAGGTGGCCTCGGCATCCCAGTTGCGCCCGCCGAGGTTTGGCGAGGCGTCGCTCGGCAGGTGCGACATCGGCGGCCGGTACGTGTAGACGGGGTCGCCCGATCCCTCCGGCACGAAGTGCGGGGTGCCCGGCCGCGGAGCCGCGCCGAACAGTTCGATCGTGCGATCGTCGAGGGGCAGCACGCCGTGCTGGTCGGCCTGCTGCCACCACAGCGCCACCATCGCCGCCAGACGGTCGGGGTCGTCGCCAGCGCGATCACGGCACTCGCTGAAGTCGTCGTCGAGGCAGTACAGGCCCCAGGTGTCGTCGCTGAATGGGCGGCCGCCCTCGTGATACGTGGTCGCCTTCCAGCCGTCGGCGTAGATGCCGCGGTGGCCGATCTGCTCGAAGTACTGCACGTCCCGTGGCGCAGGGGCCGATGCCGAGGCGAAGGTGCCGGCGAGCGAGGCACCGTGCACCGGCATCTGCTCGACGCCGTGGAACGAGTCCGGCATGTCGGCACCGGTGATGTCGAGCACGGTGGCGGCAAGGTCGATGGCGTGGCAGAACTGGCGGCGGAATCCGCCGCGCTCGGCGGCGGGGATGCCGGCCGGCCAGTGCACGACGAGCGGGTCGCGCACGCCGCCGCCGTAGGTGTTCTGCTTGTACCAGCGAAGCGGGCTGTTGCCGGCCTGCGCCCAGCCCCACGGATAGTTGCTGTGCGAGTGCGGGCCGCCGATGTCGTCGAGGCGGTGCTCGACGATCGAGTCGATGTCCTCCCAGAGTCCGTTGAAGAAGCTCCACTCGTCCATCACGCCGTAGGGGCCGCCCTCGCGGCTGGCCCCGTTGTCGCTCAACACCATCAGCAGCGTGTCGTCGAGGAGTCCCTCGGCGTCGAGGAACGCGGTGAGCCGTCCGATCTGGTGGTCGGTGTGCTCGAGCATCGCCGCGAACGCCTCCTGGAGGCGGTTGGCGAACGTTCGCTGGTTGGGTGTCAGCTCCTCCCATGCGGGCACGCCGGGATTGCGCGGCGCCAGTGCGGTGCCCTCGGGCACTACGCCCATCTGCACCTGACGCTCGAACCACCGGTCGCGCCACGACTCGTAGCCGTCGTCGAATGCGCCGCGCCAGCGCGCCAGATACTCGGGCGGTGCCTGGTGCGGTGCATGCATCGCGCCGAAGGCGAGATAGAGGAAGAACGGGCGGTCGGGTCGCACCGACTCGAGGTCGCGCAGCCACGAGATGCTGCGGTCAATGATGTCCTCGCTGACGTGGTACGGGCGGCCGCCGTCGGGATCGTGGGCGTGTGGCGGGTCGACATGGTGGTTGTCGTGGGTGAGTTCGGGCGCGAACTGGTCGGTCTCGCCCTGCAGGAATCCGTAGTAGCGGTCGAAGCCCTTCTGCAGCGGCCAGTTGTGATGCGGGCCTGCCGCCGAGCACTCCTCCATCGGCGCGAGGTGCCACTTGCCGGCGGCATAGGTGGCGTACCCGTGCGGGCGCAGCACCTCGGGCACCGTGGCGGCGTGCGGGCTGATGCCGCCGCGCATGTGCGGGAAGCCCGTGTTCCAGTTGCTGACGCCTCGCATGCCGACGCTGTGGTGGTTGCGCCCGCTCAGCAGGCACGCCCGTGTGGGCGAGCACAGTGCCGTGGTGTGGAAGTTGGTGTAGCGCAGTCCGTTGGCGGCGAGGCGGTCGATGTTCGGGGTGGCGAGCGTGCTGCCGTAGCAGCCGAAGTGGGCGAAGCCGGTGTCGTCGAGGACGATCATCACCACGTTGGGCTTCCCGGTGCCCGACGGCAGCGGCGGCCACCACGGTGCCGAGTCGGCAAGGGTGTCGCCGATCGTGCCGCCGAACGACGGCTCGGCCGGATGCGCGCGACGCGGTGCTGGGCCCGGGCGGTCGGCGCTCACGACCAGCCGCCGTCGAACGACATGTACTGGCCGGTGGCGAAGCGGCTGGTGCCGTCGATGAACGGCGCACAGAACTGGGCGAACTCGTCGACGGTGCCGAGGCGGCCGAGCGGCACCTGGGCCTCGATGTGTCGGCGAACCTCGGGGTCGTCGGCGCCGGTGGCGCGACGGAACTCTGGGAAGTCCATGAAGTTGGTGCCGACGGCGTTCACCTGCACGCGATGGCGGGCCACCTCGCCGGCGACGTTGCGCACGAGGTGGTTGGCCCCTGCGCGCATGGCGGAGTACAGCGGCGCTCCGGGTGTGGGCCGGGCGCCGCTGGCACTGGTGATGACGAGCACCTGGCCGATGCCCGCCTCGATCATCGGCGGCAGGACTGCCTGCAAGAACCGGTACGGCGCCACCATGCATCCGTCGTACACCTTCTGCAGGTCGTCGGTGCTCGACTGCAGGAACCGGCCGGTGACCACCATCCCCGAGAAGGCGACAGCCGAGTCGAGCCGGCCGAAGCGGTCAAGTGCGGCCTGAACAAGGCGCGGCGCCGACTCCGGCTTGGCGAGGTTGCGAACCCGCGTGACCACCTCGTACTCGGCGCCGAGCGCGTCGAGTGCGGCAACGGTGTCGGCATCGGGGTCGCCGACCACGAGCCGAAATCCGCGTCGTGCGAGCAGCAGTGCGAGCGGCGGGCCGACATAGAAGCCGGCGTCGGCGACGAGGGCGACCGGCTGGCCGCTCGGAACGCCGCCGGCTGCATCGCCGGCGGAGGGGACGCTGCCGTCTGCCATCGGGTCACCCTAAACAATTGGCATATCTTCTGTCAACAGATCGCAGACCCTGCTACCGTGCCCCCATGGTCGCCACGACAAGCCGACCGAGCACGACCGCACGGCGCACGGGAACGTCGAAAACGATCGCACCGACGTCCGCTGCGGGTACCGCTGTCGCCGCCGAGTCGGACGGCCGGCGATTGCGCCGCGAGCGCAACCGCGACGCAGTGGTTGCCGCACTTCTCAGCCTCTACCGGGAGGGCAACCTCGATCCGTCAGCAGACGACGTGGCTGCACGCTCCGGCCTGTCGGCCCGCTCGGTGTTCAGATACTTCGACGACGTCAACGACCTCGCTCGGGCAGCGCTCGACCAAGCGCTCATCGATGTCGCCCATCTCGTTCCCGTTGCTGCGTCACCCACCGACCCGACGACGAAGAAGATCAATGCCCTCCTCGACGAGCGCGAGCGGCTGTGGGAGTCGCAGGCGAACGTCCTCCTCGTGTCGCGCGTGCGCGCCCCGTTCAATCCGGCACTCGCCGAGAACACCGCCGCCAGCCGACTGCTGTTCCGCGCCCAGATCGCCGAGTTGTTCGCACCCGAGGCTGCTGCGCTGCGGGCCAGCGTCGGGGCCAAGGCCGCCGAGGCCGCCGTCACTGCGCTGCACCTGCTGTGCACCTTCGAGAGCTGGCACATCATGCGCACCGACCACGGTTTCGACGTGCGCCAGACACGCGCCACCATCGCAGCCGCGATCACTGCACTGCTGCGAGCACCCGACTGAGCCACAACCGCCCGACTGGCCGACCGAGGGCCACCAACCCGAGAGGACCCTGCATGCACGTGCTGCGCACACCCGACGACCGATTCGCCGGCCTACCCGACTTCCCGTTCGCGCCGCACTATGTCGACGTGCCGGCCGAGCCGCTGCACGGTGGCGGCAGCACCGCCGACACGCTGCGCGTGCACTACCTCGACGAAGGGCCGCGGGATGCAGCACCGGTGCTGCTGGTCCACGGCGAACCGAGCTGGTGCTTCCTGTACCGGTCGATGATTCCGGCGCTCGTCGCCGCCGGCCACCGGGTCGTGGTGCCCGATCTCGTCGGCTTCGGCCGCAGCGACAAGCCGGCCGAGCGCGACGTACACACCTATGCCCGTCACGTGGCGTGGATGAGCGCGGCACTGTTCGACCGGCTCGACCTGCGCGACATCACCTTCTTCGGACAGGACTGGGGCGGCCTCATCGGACTGCGTCTCGTCACTGCCGACCCGGGCAGGTTCAGCCGGCTCGTCGTGTCGAACACGGGGCTGCCGACGGGTGAGGCCTCGCCCACCGAGGCGTTCCTGAAGTGGCAGCAGTTCTCTCAGACATCGCCCGTGTTCCCCATCGGCGCCATCGTGAACGGCGGCACTGCGCGCAGCCTGTCGCCTGCCGAGATCGCCGCCTACGACGCGCCGTTTCCTGATGACTCATACACCGCCGGCCCACGGATGATGCCGTCGCTCGTGCCGACGTCGACCGACGACCCGGCGCATGCCGACCAGGTGGCCGCATGGGAGGTGCTCGGCCGCTTCGATCGGCCGGTGCTGTGCGCATTCAGCGACGGCGACCCGGTGACCCGTGGCGGTGAGCGCGCGTTCCTGCGCAGCGTCCCGGGCTGTACCGGTCAGCCGCACACCACTGTCGAGGGCGGCGGGCACTTCGTCCAGGAGGACCGCGGGCCGCAGCTGGCAGCGCTGATCTGCCGGTTCATCGAGCAGACGCCGGACTGACCGCCGGCGTCTCGTGACTGCGGCCCCCGCTACGTCGAGATGGCGCAATGCTCAGACGGGCCATCTCGGTGCCAGAGCGTTGCTCAGGCCACCTGGCTGAATGTGACCGAGCGAAGACCCACGGCGGGATCGCTGATCGTCATCGTCAGCGTCGTGCCCACGAGCGCGAGTCGCGGCAGATTGCTCAGCATGTCGACCATGGCGGCATCGAGGTCCATCAGCGGCTGATCGCACGCCATCTCGGTCTGCGACCATCCGTCGGTCGACTCGAGCGTGCCGCCGAACGACACCGTGTCGGCAAAGCCGCCGACGATGCGGAAGCCGCCGCTGATCTGATTGCAGCCACCGCTCACGCCGAGCGCGCCGTTGCCGTCGACTGCTGCGCTGAAGGTCACGGTGAGCGCACTGCCCTCGGGCAGGACGATCCCGAACGAGTCGGTGGCTTCGAAGGTCGAGCCGTCGAGTGCCTGCACCATCGACTCCTCGGCGACGGGAGTCTCGCTGTTGTTGATGTAGATCGCGAATCCAGCGGAGGCCAGCAGGAGTGCGGCGAGCACGAACAGCGCCTTCGAGCGCGGTTGGGCTTCGCTGTCGCCGCTCTTGTTCGCCACGATGGGCTTCACCTTCTTGGCACGCTGGTAGCCCGTGTCGCCGCGCTTGCGCTTCTTCGGCACATCCTTCGGGGCGAGCGGCATCTCGGCGCGGCCGGGCGCGTCGGCGGGTCGCGGCGACGTGCTGACCCGGATGGTGACGGGGCCGGCCGGCCGCTCAAGACCGCCCGAGGTGTCGTCGCTCGACCTGCCCGAGGGCGACGCACCCGTTGACGATGCGCTCGGCCGGGTCGCGCCCGAGGACGGCGTGCCATGCACGTCGGCATCGTCAGAAGGGTCAGAAGCGTCGGGGTCGATCGTCATGGGCGTACGGGCCTCGCTGCATCGTGTCGGTCTACCGCCTGCCGACACCACGCTGCGCTGAGACGCTATCGGCAGGCGACGCCCACCTCCGTAGGGCAGACGAACCGTTTCGCCCACCCGACCGACCCGCCGACCCGAGCGGCTGTAACTAGTCATAACCTGCCGCGCCGTCGCAGATCCCACTGGTTCCCACTGACCCGCCGCCCGGGTCGGATGGCCTGCCACGGCATGGCCATTCGCAACTGCGACCGCCGGCGTCGGCGCCGTACGGTCGGTGCGTGCGCTTCCAGGTTGTCGTCAACAGTGCCGACCCGCACTCGCTGTGCCGATTCTGGGCGAACCTGCTCGGCTATCAGATCGACGACGACCCCGCCCTGGTGCGCCGCATGGTCGAGGCGGGTGCAGCGACGTGGGCCGACGTTGCCGAGGTGGATGGCACGCTGACGTGGCGGGCCGCAGCGGCGTGCGTGGATCCCGCCGGGCACG
>JBJOMQ010000149.1:0-6331 GCA_046052275.1 Actinomycetota bacterium
CGACGACTCGAGATTGCGCCGGGCGGCCATGCGGGAACGATACGGCCGTCGTCGGGTTGCCCGCATTCCCGCTCCAGCGGGCCCATCCCGATGCCGATAAGGGGTCATGGGTCAGAATTCGCCCATGTCGCCAGGCACGGCCGAACCGAGTGTCGACCAGCTGCTGTCGCAGGCGCGTGACATCGCCGTCTCCGACATCGGACGTGCCCGCGCGCTCGTGCAGCAGGCCCGTGTCCTCGCCCGCGCCGGCGGCGACCGCGCCGGTGAGGCCGAGGCGCTCTACCGGATCGCCGAGCTCTCGTACGCCACGGGACTGAGCAACGAGGCGTTCGCCATCGCCCTCGAGGCGCGCGACCTGGCCCACGAGGTGGGGGCCACGCTCACCGCGGTCTCGGCGCTGAACCTGATCGCCGCAGTGCAGTACCACGCCGCCAACTACAGCGAGGCGCTCGCCTCGGCCATCGGCGCGCTCGAGCTGTACCGGTCGACGGGCGAACGGGCGAGCGAGGGCATGCTGCTGAACTCGCTGGCGGTCATCCAGCACAGCCTGCGCGACACCGACCGGGCACTGGTCACCTACGAGGCGGCGCTGATGGCCAACAAGGGCCAGGACCGGCCCGACCTCGACGCCATCACGCTCGCCAACATGGCCAAGGTTCGTGCCGAGCGCGGCGAAGACCTGCTGGCCGTCAGCCTCGGTGAGTCGGCGCTGGCCCTGGCCGTCAACCACGCCGCCGAGTTCGTGCCCGAGATCCTCGCCCGGCTGGCCATCGCCTACGTCGCACTCTCGGCCCACGACCGGGCGACGACCTCGCTCGACCGGGCCGATGAGGTGCTGCGCGACCGCGAGGCGCGCAAGCAGGCACTGTCGCCGGGCAGCGCCGTCACCGTTCGGATCGCACGCGGCGACCTGCACGAGGCGCAGGGCATGCGCGACGAGGCGCTGCACGACTGGGGAGAGGCACTCCAGATGGCCGCCGAGCACGACATGACCGAGGTCGTGCTCGACCTGCGCACGAAGCTCGCGACGCTGAACAAGAAGATGGGACGCTTCGAGACGGCGCTCGAGCACCAGGAGGCGCGGTTCGCGGTGAACGAGCAGATCTTCAACCGCGGCACCGATCTGCGCATCAAGACCCTGCAGATCCAGCACGACACCGAGACAGCGCGCCAGCAGGCCGAGATCTTGCGGCTGCGCACCAGCGAGCTCGAGCAGATGGTGCAGGCTCGTACCGACGAGATCGAGGCACACATTGTCGACGCCTTCCTGAAGATGGCGATGATGGCCGAGACTTTCAGCGTTGCCGTGTCGGAGCACCCCACCCGTGTTGGCGAACTGGTCGGGTCGATCGCCACCGAGATGGGCGAGAACGAGGTGTTCGTCATGCGTGCGGCGCTGGCAGCGCGCCTGCACGACGTCGGGAAGGTGGCGATTCCCGAGAGTGTGCTGCTGAAGCCGGGCCGCCTCGACCCCGACGAGCTGGCGCTGATGCGCAGCCATGCCACGCGTGGCGCCGAGATCCTCAGCGGTGCCAGTTCGCCGGTGATGCGCCTCGCCGGCGAGGTGGCACTGAGCCACCACGAACGCTGGAACGGTACGGGCTATCCCCAGGGGCTGCGCGGCGATGACATCCCGCTCGCCGGCCGCATCGTCGCAGTGGCCGACGTGTTCGACTCGCTCGTCACTGACCGCGTGTACCAGCCGGCGACGACGGTGCTCGAGGCCGTCAACCTCATCATCCGGGGAAGCGGCACCGAGTTCGATCCCCGTGTGGTCGATGCCTTCATCCGGGTGATGATCCGGCGCGATCCGGCTCTCGCCACCCAGATCGACGACCCGCCCGCCTGACGCAGACCAGCGTCGTACACTCGCCGCATGGGAGCGACGAGGGCCGATCGGATGGCCCTGCGCACGCGCAACGAGAAGTGGAAGAACCCGCCGCTGCGCATCGAGATGCTCGAGTGCATCAACTGCGATGCGTGCTTTCGCCACTGCCCACCGCAGTTCGGCGCCATCTTCAACCACGGTCCCGACGTGGTGATCATCCCCGAGCTGTGCAGCGGCTGCGACAAGTGCCTTCCTGCCTGTCCGGTGGACTGCATCTATCCGTTCCCCGACTGGGAGGAGACGGGATACCCAGCGGTGTGGTGGGACACCGCCGACTCTGAAAGGCTGGCGCAATGACCGCACGAATTCCCGGGGCTGATCCGATGTCGCACGTGGGCAGCGGCCCGCACGGAGCGCTCGTGGTGCACGGCTTCACCGGCCACTGCGGCAGCATGCGAATCATCGCCGATGCGTTCGCTGCCGAGGGCTGGCACGTCGAGATGCCACTGCTGCCCGGGCACGGCACCACGGTCGACGACATGCTCGCCACCCGGTGGTCCGACTGGGCGGGCGAGGTCGAGCGCGCCTTTCGGTCGCTTGCAGCTCGGGCCGACAGGATCGTCGTCGTCGGACTCAGCATGGGTGGTGCGCTCACACTGCGCGTCGGCGCCGACCACCCCGAGGTCGCCGGCCTGGTGTGCATCAACCCGGCGGCGCAGCCCCAGCCGTCCGAGGTGATCGACATGCTGCAGGGCATGGTCGACGGCGGCACCGAGGTGATCCCGGGCATCGGCAGCGACATCGCCGATCCCGACTCCACCGAGACCGCGTACGACGGCACACCGCTGCGTCCGCTCATCTCGATGCTCGTCGACGGCGTGGCCCCCGTGTCCGCCGAGTATCCGCGAATGGCGATGCCGCTGCTGCTGCTGGGCTCGCCGCAGGACCACGTCGTCGATCCGGCGCAGGTCGACTTCCTTGCCGCCCAGTACGGCGGGCCAGTGCAGCGAGTGTCGCTCGATCGCAGCTATCACGTGGCCACACTCGACTACGACAGGGACCTTGTCGTGTCGTCGGCGCTCGAGTTCGCCGCGAAGGTGACCGCTTGATGGTGGCGTCGATTCCCAGTCCGTCGTCGAATGCGATCGACCTCTGGATCATCGAGCTGCACGCCTACGGCATCATGATCGCGATCGGCGTGATCGCAGCCGTGTGGCTTGCCGGGCGTCGGCTCGAGGCGGCGGGGGCCGGCACACGCGAGCAGATGAGCAGCATCGCGATGTGGGGGGTCGTGGCGGGAATCATCGGCGCACGCGCCTACTACATCATCACCGATCCGAGTGATCCATGGCGGCGGCCCGGCGACTGGCTGAAGATCTGGCAAGGCGGCCTCGGCATCCCGGGCGGACTCGTGCTGGGCATCGCCGTGGGGGCGTATGCGGCGCGACGCCGACGGGTGGCAGTCGGCGCGCTGCTCACCGCCGTTGCGCCGGCCATCCCGCTGGCGCAGGCGATCGGCCGCTGGGGCAACTGGTTCAACCAAGAACTGTTCGGCCGGCCCACGACGCTGCCGTGGGGACTCGAGATCGATCCGTCGCGAATCCCGAGCGTGTATAGCGACATCCCCGATGTGCTGTTCCACCCCACGTTCCTCTACGAGTCGCTCTGGAACCTCGCTCTCTGCGGCGCCCTCATCGCCGCCGAGCGAATCTGGACGCTGCGATCCGGCCGCCTGCTGGCGCTGTACGTGGCGGGCTACTCGGTCGGCCGCTTCCTCATCGAGGAGCTGCGCATCGACTCGGCCCGAGACTCAGGCGGACTGCGGCTCAACCAGTGGGTCGCCATCGTCGCCTTCGTCGGCGCAGCGGCAGTGCTCCTGCGCGACCGGCTTCGGACGCAGCCCGCAGCCCAGCCGTAGACTCCGCTCCCGTGTCAGACCGCATTACCGCCGCCGACGTGGCCAAGGTGGCGCGACTGGCGAGGCTCGACCTGGCGCCAGCCGATCTCGACCGGATCACCGAGCAGCTCGGCGGGATGCTCGAGCACTTCGCCGACATCGACGCACTCGACCTGTCGGCCGTCGAGCCGATGACCCAGCCGTATCCGCTCGTCAACGTCCTGCGCCCCGATGTCGTCGAGTCGTGCCTCGACCGCGACGAGGTGCTCGCCGAGGCGCCCGCCGCAGAAGACGGGCGCTTTCGAGTGCCGCCCATCATCGGGCTGGAGGGCTGATGCGGGCCGTCGACATCGCCGCCGGCGTGCGCAGCGGTTCGCTCACCGCAGCCGAGGTGCTCGAGGCCGACCTGGCCCGCATCGCAGCGCGCGAGCCCGACGTTCACGCCTTCAACCACGTGCTCGCCGACGAGGCCCGCGCCGCAGCGGCGGCCGTCGACGCCGAGGTGGCCGCCGGGCGCGACCCCGGCCCGCTCGCCGGCGTCACCGTGGCGCTGAAGGACAACATGTGCACGCGCGGCATTCCCACCACGTGCTCGTCGCGCATCCTCGAGGGCTGGCATCCGCCGTACGACGCAACGGTGGTCACCCGCCTGCGTGAAGCCGGCGCAGTGTTCGTCGGCAAGACCAATCTCGACGAGTTCGCGATGGGCTCGAGTACCGAGAACTCGGCGTTTGGCCCGACTCGCAACCCGCTCGATCTCGGCCGCGTGCCGGGTGGCAGCAGCGGCGGCAGTGCCGCAGCCGTCGCGGCGGGTTTCAGCAGCGTGAGCCTCGGCAGCGACACCGGTGGATCGATCCGCCAGCCGGCGGCGCTCTGTGGTGTCGTCGGGGTGAAGCCCACCTACGGCTACGTCAGCCGTTTCGGCCTCATCGCGTTCGCAAGCAGCCTCGACCAGATCGGCCCATTCACCACCACGGTCGACGATGCGGCACTGCTGCTCGACGTGATCGGCGGCCACGATCCGCACGACAGCACCAGCATCCCCGGCGAGCGGCCGTCGCTGCGAGCCGCTGTCGCCCACGCCGCCGAGCACGGTGCCGAGGGACTGCGAGTCGGTCGCATCACCGACCTGCCCGAAGGTGCCGACCCCGATGTGCAGGAGCGACTCGAGGCCGCCTTCGATGCGCTGCGCGCTGCCGGCGCCACCATCGTCGACGTGCAGGTGCCCGCCTTCACCTTCGGCCTCACGGCCTATTACCTCATCGCCCCGGCCGAAGCGAGCAGCAACCTCGCCCGCTACGACGGCGTGCGCTACGGCATGCGAGTCGAGGCACCCGACACCAATGCGATGTTCTCGGCGACGAGGTCGGCGGGCTTCGGCGACGAGGTGAAGCGGCGCATCATGCTGGGCACGTATGCACTGAGCGCCGGCTACTACGACGCCTACTACGGCAAGGCACTGAAGGTGCGCCGTCTCATCCACGACGACTTCGAGCGCGCCTACGCAACGGCCGACGTGCTGCTCACGCCCGCGTCGCCCAGCGTGGCGTTCGAGTTCGGCTCGAAGGGCGACAACCCGCTGGCGATGTACCTGTGCGACACGTACACCATCCCGTCGAATCTCGCCGGGCACCCGGGCATGAGCGTGCCGTTCGGCACGGGTGCGGGCGGGCTGCCGGTGGGCGTGCAGGTGCTGGCGGGCACCATGCAGGAGCCGGTGATGTTCCGCGCCGCAGCGGTACTGGAGCAGCGCGCATGAGCGCCTACGACGGCCTGCCCGGCGACTGGCAGCTGGTAGTAGGGCTCGAGGTGCACGTCGAGCTGGCCACCGCCACCAAGATGTTCAGCGCCAGCCCCAACCGATTCGGCGACGATCCGAACACCAACATCGACCCCGTCACCCTCGGACTGCCGGGTGCGCTGCCGGTGCTCAACGAGCGGGCAGTCGAACTGGCGATGCGCATCGGGCTGGCCCTCAACTGCACCGTGCAGCCGTGCACGTTCCACCGCAAGAACTACTTCTATCCCGACATGCCCAAGGCGTATCAGGTGAGCCAGTACGACCAGCCGCTGAACATCGACGGCTGGCTCGACCTGCCCAATGGCGTTCGGGTCGGGATCGAGCGGGCGCACATGGAAGAGGACGCGGGCAAGAGCACCCACGTGGGAGCAAGCGGCCGCGTGCACGGCGCCGACTATTCGCTCATCGACCTCAACCGCGCTGGCGTCCCGCTGGTCGAGATCGTCAGCAGGCCCGACATCCGCAGTGCCGACGACGCCCGGGCGTATGTCAGCGAACTACGCGCCATCCTGGTCGCCATCGGCGCCAGCGACGCCAAGATGGAGGAGGGCTCGATGCGCGTCGACGCCAACGTGAGCGTGCACAAGCCCGGCACGCCGTTCGGCACGCGCTGCGAGATCAAGAACGTCAACAGCGTGCGCTCGCTCGGCAAGGCCATCGACTACGAGGCGCGGCGGCAGATCGATCTCATCGAGGCCGGCGAACGCGTGCTGCAGCAGACCAGGCACTGGGACGAGGCCGACGGCCGAACGCACACCCTGCGCACCAAGGAAGACGCCGACGACTACCGCTACTTCCTCGAACC
>JBJOMQ010000150.1:0-6291 GCA_046052275.1 Actinomycetota bacterium
CGTTCAACGAACTCGGTCGAGCCGCAGGGGCCTGAGCCGGAATGCCCGCCACGACCCAACAGAGCAAGGAGCACAACGGATGAACCATCAGCACCCTCTCACCGACTCGATCGCCAAGGCCCGGTGTCTGTCGCTCACCACCTTCAAGCGAGACGGCACGCCGGTCGCCACACCTGTCTGGTTCAACGTCATCGACGGGAAGATCTGCGTAACGACGACTGCCGACTCCTGGAAGGTCAAGCGCATCAGGAACAATCCCCGAGTTGAGGTCGCCACTTGCACCCAGCGGGGCAAGGTCACCGGGCCAACCATTGCTGGCTCAGCAAGGCTTCTTTCTCGCGAGGAGACGGAACCGGTCCTCGCAGCGAAGCGACGCCGCTATCTCACTGCACGCCTGATCGAGATGCTCCCGAGAAACCGCAATCAGATCGGCATCGAGATCACCGTCGGCTCGTGACGTTCTGCGAGGACCGCAGTCGGAGGAGGGGAACGGCCAATGCGATGGCGAAGGGCACGTTGAACGCGGCGTGGGTGGGGAAGTCGAGCGCGAGCGACATACCGGTGTCGAGGGTGAACCAGAGTGCGAGCGACCGGAGCAGAACGGGCACGACCCACGTCGCCCCATCGCGGAGCGGGCCGCGGACGAGTTGGAGCATCGTCAGTGTCCAGCCAGCGAGCACGGCGCCGAGCACGAGATACGGCAGCCGCAGGTAGTCGTGCACTTCGTCGGTGTCGATCGCGTCGGGCGGCCCGAAGCCGAGCACGCTGAACAGCGATCCGGCCACCGTGCCAGCGACTACCAGCATCACTGCGTAGGCGAGGACGATGATGAGCGCCACCTCCAGCCAGCGAATCCAACCGGACCGAGTCATTCGAGCCATTGCAGGAGAGAGTACGCGGCGGTGTGAGCCGGTCAGGATCTCGAGACCTGTGTTCGCCACCAGTCGACCGTCGCGGCGGCGCCATCGGCGAGCGGCGTGGCCGTCAGTCCGAGCTCGGCCTCGGTGACGCTCGAGTCGGTAGTCCACGGCTCGGCGAACTGGTACCAGGTCTCCTGGAGCTCGTGGAACAGCGGCACGACGAGTCCTCCGAGCGTGATGGCAATGCGTGGAACAGCGGACACCTTCGCCTCGGTGCTGGCGGCGCGGTTGAAGGCCTCCACCATCTGGCGCTGGGTCACGGCGGGCGCGTTCGGCACCAGCCAGGTGCGACCGGCGGCGCCCGGCGTCGTGATCACGGCGGCGATGGTGGCGGCTACGTCGGGCATGTAGCTGACGCTGTGCGGAACGTCGAGCGAACCGAGCATCGAGACCTTCCTCCCGGCCATCACCCGCGGGACGACACGCTCGCCGAAGGCCGACTCCCTCACGTGTGGCCCGTAGAAGTCGGAGGCTCGCACGAGCGCGGCCCGCAGGCGACCGGCGGCGTGGGCCTCCAGCAGCGACGTCGCCATCTCCGCTCGTACCGCGCCCTTGTGGCCGGTGGGGTTCAGCGGGGTGTTCTCGCGCACCGGCATCGCCGCGCCGGCACCGAACGCATAGAGGTTGTCCATCACCACGAGGAGCGAGCCCGACCGCTCGGCGGCGGCGCACATCGCCCGGTGCAGGGGAGGCCAGTCCTGCGGCCAGCGGTGGTAGGCGGGGTTGGCGGCATTCACCAGGGCGCCGGAGCCGTCGAGGAGGCCGACGAGCGTGTCGACGTCGGTGGCGTCACCTGCGACGAGCTCGATGCCCTCGTGGGCCGGCCCGCGACCCGAGCGCGAGAGCACGGTGACCCGATGGCCGAGCTCGGCCAGTCGCACGGCAGTGGTCGATCCGACCGGGCCTGCGCCGACCACGAGATGGCGGCTGGTGTCCATGGAGCCTCCTGACATGTCGCCAAGTAGCGAGAGCAGTGCTCTCACTATGGCGAACCCCGGCTGACAAAGCAAGAGCACTGCTCTCGCTCGAGCACCCCGAGCGGTACGCTTCGCACATGGTCGGCGTTCGAGAGCGAGCCCGAAGCGAGCTCACGGCCCAGATCAAGAGGACAGCCCGCCGGCATCTCGCACGCGACGGCGCGGCCGGACAGTCGTTGCGCGCGGTCGCCCGCGACCTCGGCATGGTCAGCTCGGCCGTCTACCGCTATTTCCCGAGCCGCGACGACCTGCTGACGGCTCTCATCATCGATGCCTACGACGCGTTCGGAGCGGCTGCCGAACGAGCCGAGGCTGCCATCGCGCGTGACGACCTCCTCGGCCGGTGGCGGGCCGCCGGCACTGCGGCGTACACGTGGTCGGGCAAGCACGCCGCCGAGTACGCGTTGCTCTTCGGTTCACCCGTGCCGGGGTATCGAGCCCCCGACGACACGATCGGGCCCGCCGGCCGGTTCACCGGAGTGCTCCTCGGCATCCTCGCCGACGCGGCCAGCGCAGGGCAGCGCCCGCCTGAGCTTTCGCCGCTCGGCGATGCGACGCGCGCCGACATCGATCAACTCCGTTCCCGTATCGCCGTCGACATCGATGCCGACTGGCTCGCTGCCGGACTGAGGGCGTGGACGGCGCTGATCGGCCTGATCAGCTTCATCCGCTTCGGACACCTCCACAATGTCGTCCTCGACGAGGATGCCTACTTCGCTGACACGCTCGACCGACTCGGGCGCAGCGTCATCGCCGAGTGAACTCAGCGCTCGATGCCGTCGACGGCGTTCGGTCGAGTGGACATCGAGATGGAGTTCGAGCGCGTCGGCTACCGGCTGACGAGCCGTGGGAGTTGGCGCGCCAGGACGTCGAAGACCTCGTCGCTGCGCGCCGCCCTGCCGAGCACGAGGGCGCCCTCGGTGGCCGCGATGCACAGCGTGGCGAAGTCGTCCGCCTCGTCGCGTTCGACGCCCGACCTGACGAACGCGCGAGAGAGCGCCTCCTGCCACGAGGTGAACACGTTGTTCGCTGCCGTGCGGATGGACGGCTCACCGGTGGCGTCGTTGCTCGCAGCGGCGATGGCGCATCCCCTCTCGAAGTGCCCACCGTTGAGGGCGGCTCGCCAACCCTCGATGAACGTGGTCACGACGTCGATGGGTGAGTCGGCCTCGACTGCGTCGATGAGTGATGTGACAGCGGCGCCAATGGCGAGCACGGCGGCCTGTACCAACTCGGTCTTTCCACCGGGGAAGTGGTGGTAGATCGAACCGCGCGGCACGCCCGTCTTCTCGATGACGAGCGAGAACGATGCGCCCTGGACGCCATGCGTGGCCAGCAGGTCACCAGCTCCGCGGATCATCTCGGCTTTCACGTCACGACGGGCCATTGACTATGACGACCTTCATAGTTAGAGTATGACGAGTGTCATACTACGCCCCGAAGGTCCGCACGCCAGTGATGCCGATCAACTGGCTCCGCAGCCGGTGCGGAGCGGGCTGACCATGAAGGCGCTGGTGTTCCGTGGGCCGTTGGACCTTCTGTGGGACGAGGTCCCCACGCCCGAACTCGTCGAAGGGCGCGACGCCCTGGTGCGCCCACTCGCTGTCGCTCGATGCGACCTCGACCCGGCGATCGCGCTGGGGCTGTACCCGATGTCGGGCCCCTTCGTGATGGGGCACGAGATGGTCGGTGAGGTGGTTGCGGTCGGTGATGCTGCCGGGCCGTGGCGACCCGGCGACCGCGTGATCGTCCCCTTCCAACTCAGTTGCATGGACTGCGGCGCATGCCGAAGGGGACTCACGAACGCGTGCGAGAGGGTGGCGTCGGGAACAGGGTTCGGTCTGGGCCCGCACGGGGGGATCGACCTCGGTGGTGCACTCGCCGAGTTGGTGCGCGTCCCGTGGGCCGACGTCATGCTGCTGCGCCTGCCGGACGGGATCGATCCGGTCGCTGCAGCTGGCATCCCCGACAACGTGTCCGACGGCTATCGGTGCGTTGCCGGCCCACTCGCTGATCAACCGGGAGCACCGGTGCTCGTCGTCGGGGGTCTCGCTCCGTCGGTCGGCCTCTACGCGGTCATGGCTGCTGTCGCGCTCGGCTCCGAGCGGGTCACCTACGTCGATGACGATGCGACCCGACTCGAGCTCGCAGCGTCACTCGGCGCAGAGGCCGTCGACGCCAACGGTCGGTGGGAGCATCTGCGGCTCGATCGACGGTTCCCGATCGTCGTCGACGCGAACGTGCTCGACGCCGGCCGAAACCTCGCACTTCGCTCCGTGGCGGCCTGTGGCGTCTGCACGAGCGTGTCGGGTGGCGCAGGGTCGATGGCGATGCTCCCGCTGCAGCACATGTACAACAAGGGCGTCCGCTACGAGATCGGCCGGGTGCACGCATGCTCAATGGCACCCATCGTTCTCGATCTGGTCGAGCGCGGGATGCTTGACCCAGCGCGGATCATCACCGAGACCGTCCCCTTCAGCGGTGCCGTCGAGGGGATGCTGTCACCTGCGACGAAGGTCGTCTTCGTCAACGACTTCGCCCAGGTCTCCACGCGCTGAGATTCACCAGATCGAACGAACAACCACAGGGAGCATCGTCACGTATGGACACCGACACCACGACCATCGGCACCGTCGCCGACCTCTCCGAGATCGAGGGTGCCGCATGACTGAGCATCTCGTCCCAAATGAGCAGGTGGCGGCGGCCTACGTAGAGCTACGGGCACGCGTGGTCGGCCTCATTCGCTCGCAACCAGAGTCGCACGGCGACCTGCCAGTACCGCACTGCCCTGCGTGGACGGTGCGCGACCTGCTCGCCCACCTCGTCGGCGTGCCCGAGGACATCCTTGCCGGACGCCTCGAGGGCGTCGCCACCGAGGCGTGGACTCAGGCTCAGGTCGAACGTCACCGTGGCGAGTCGCTGGCACAGTTGGCGGATGCGTGGATGGCGGCGTCGCCTGGCTTCGATCCGGTGCTGTCGATGATCCCCGCCCCGGTGAACTCGCAGCTGGTGTTCGATGCAGTCACGCACGAGCACGATCTCCGCCATGCGATCGCTGCGCCCGGCGCACGCGACGCTGACGCGGTGTCGGTTGCGCTCGGCTGGTTGGTGCACAATGCCCACCAGTCCCACCCCGGTCTGGCCGAGCAGTTGCGCTCGCACGGCCTCGACGACTTCGACCTCCTCCGTGTCTGGACCGGTCGCCGATCCCGCCAGCAGATCGCCGAGATCGGACTCGACATCGGCATCGTCGAGCGACTGCTCGCTGCGTCTCCGCTCTCGTTGCCGGAGACCTCGGTGCACGAGTAGCGATGGTGCGGTGAGGGCTACGGCCGTCATCCGTTCAATGCGCACCGTGTGCCGGCCTGGCGGATCGGCCGCATTTCTCGACGTAGGTGCGTGTGCGTGCGCCTCGGCGGTGGGGGCTCGACGGGGCCGGCTGCGCCGAAGCGGGCCGGTCGGCACTCGTCGACCCGAACCGCCTCACCAGTACACAGAATCGAGACATCGATGTAGCGGAAGTGACGCAGTCGTTCTTCGAACGGCAACTCGAGGACAGGTGACTGAGCACTCGACCCCCGGCACTGACGTTAGAGGCGTAGCGAGTCGCTGACCGAGCACGCTGCGGGCACCTGAGGAGCCGCCATCTCGAGCGTCAACGGGGTGGCGATGCCATCCGCCGTCGAGTCCGGCGCCTGTCACGGCCGAACTAGCGTCGATGTCATGTCGGCGTCACGCACACTGCCCCTCCCCGGACCGCGGCTCGTGGCGGGGCGTGAGGTGGGGCCGCTCGGGTTCGGCTGCTGGCGGCTGACTGTGTCGTCGACGGCCGAGGCGGCTCGACTGGTGGAAGGCGCCGTCGACCTGGGCTGCACGCTGATCGACACTGCCGACGTCTACGGACTCGACTGGGGTGGAGCCGGGTGGGGTACGTGCGAGGAGCGACTCGGCGAGGTGCTGGCAGCGAGGCCCGGCCTGCGCGACCGCATGTTCCTGGTGACCAAGGGAGGTATCGACCCGGGTGTGCCCTACGACAGCAGCGCTGGGTGGCTCACCTCGGCGTGCGAGGCATCGCTGCGTCGACTCGGTGTCGATCACGTCGACCTCTACATGGTGCACCGTCCCGACATGCTCGCTCACCCGGCCGACGTGGCGGCGACGCTCCGGTCGTTGCGCGACCGCGGCCTGATCGGCGCGATCGGCGTGTCGAACCACACGGTGGCGCAGATCGATGCACTCGAGCACCATCTCGGTGAGCCGCTCGCCGCGGTGCAGCCCGAGTTCTCGGTGGCGTTCCTCGGTGCCGTGCGCGACGGCGTGCTCGACCGGGCGATGCACCACGGTGCAGCGGTGCTCGCGTGGAGCCCGCTCGCCGGCGGGCGCGTCGAGTCGGG
>JBJOMQ010000151.1:0-6185 GCA_046052275.1 Actinomycetota bacterium
CCGCCGCCACGGTGCTGGCCCCCACCAGTGCCCCCACCTCCGGCCCCGCCCCAGTGCCGGCCGCCGCACCGCCTCACTCGTGCAGTGTCACCGCAGCGGCAGGCGTGGTCTGCTGGGGACATAACGAGTTCGGCCAGCTCGGCGACGGCACGCTCGACATACGGACGTCGCCGGTGGCAGTAACCGGCCTGACGGCTGCGGTGTCGGCAGTCGCAGTCGGCGACTACCACAGCTGCGTACTCACCACAGCCGGTGCAGTGCAGTGCTGGGGCAGGAACGACGTCGGTCAGCTCGGCGTCGTGCCAGGTCCTGACAGCGCCGTTCCGGTCGACATCGCCGGGCTCAGCGAGGGTGTCGTCGCCATCTCTGCCGCAGGGTCGCTCACCTGTGCGCTACGCGCCGACCGAACGGTCACCTGCTGGGGCGCCAACGACGTAGCCACCCAGGTCGACGGGTTTCGCTACTCGGTCAGCCGCCGCGCCGCAGGAGCACCTCTCCTCCAGTAACCGGTCGTCCAACGACGTGGTCGTCTAGCGAAACGGCCACCCGGCGATTGGGTCATCCGGCGATCAGGCTGGCGAGTGCCACGACAGCCACGGCGAGTCCGACCAGCGCCATGGCAATGCTGCGGCTGCGGGGCGCTGTCTCGAGATCCGTGTCGTCACGCTTGGACTCTGGCGGTCGCACGAGCGCCATCACGTTGCCGGCGAACAGCGCGCCGCCCATCGCCAGCAGCAGCCATACCAGGATGTCCTCGCCGAGAAACATGGTGCCAGTCTGGCAACACGCACCTGCATCCGCACCTCCGTGCTCAGACGTCTACCCGGCGGCGCGAGAATGCTCACATGGCCTTTCACCATGTTGCCCTCGCCACGCACGATGCTGCGGCCACGCACCGCTTCTACACCGAGGTAATGGGCTTCCACTTGGTGAAGGTGGTTGCCACGCCCACGCCGACAGCACCAGGAAGTTCGCCAACTGGCTTCTCGAAGCACTTCTTCTACGCCACCGACGAGTCCCCGAATGGCGAGACAGGGATGATGGCCTTCTGGGAGATCTGCGATCCCTCCATCGGCTCTGACTGGTCCGCAAACCTCAACTCAGCGATCGGCCTGCCGGTCTGGGTGAACCACATTGCGTTCGATGCCCCGACTCTCGACGACCTGCATCGGCACCGCGATCGCTGGCGTCGCCACGGGCACACCGTCGCCGAGGTCGACCACGAGTTCTGCCGCAGCATCTACATCACCGATCCGAGCGGCAACATGGTCGAGTTCTGCCATACCGTCCGGCCCTTCACCGATGCGGAGAAGGCACGGGCGGCTTCCATCGTGCGCGAGCCGAGTCCGTCGCTCGACGACGAGACGGCTGATGTGACGATCTGGCCGCCGCTCACGGACGCGGAGCCCGCCGCCGTCTGACCGGCGACGAGGCGCTGCTATCTGAAGAGACGCGAACTGGCGATCTCGCATCCCTGTGCAAGGCTCGCCAACTTTGCCCACGCCACGTCGGGGTCGATGCCCTGCATGCCCACGTGGATGCTGAAACCACAATCGACACCGGCCATGAGCCGGTCGGGAGGAACAACCTGTGCCCACTGTTCGATTCGCTGGGCGACCACTTCAGGGTGCTCGATGTAGTTCGACTGCGGCTCGATGACGCCGGGACACAGCACCTTGTGCTCGGGCACGCCGAGTTCCTTCAGCACCTTCCACTCGTGCTGGTGCCGCGGGTTTGCACCCTCGAGCAGCACGGTGCGCGGCTTTGCCGTCCACACGATGTCAATGAGGTCCTGCACCGGCACGTCGCAGTGATGCGGACCGGGATAGTTGCCCCAGCAGATGTGCATGCGCAGCTGTTCGGCCGGGATGTTACGCACTGCGTGGTTCAACGCCTCGATGTTGGTCCGGATGGTGGCGCGGTAGTCGTCGAGACTGAGACCGGCGTACGCCGAGTGACGACCCATGCCGATATCGGGGCAGTCGAGCTGCACAGTCGCACCAGTCGCCGCGATCGCCTCGTACTCCACGCGCATGGCCTCTGCGATCGCGAACACGTACTCCTCGCGGCTCGCGTAGTACTCGTTGTTGAAGAAGACGCTTACCACGCCGGGCGATGCAGCGCTGCTGAACACCCGGCCGTGACCGGTGGCTGCCGCAGCAGCATTCAGCAACGTGGCGTCCTTCACCGCAGCATCGGGATCCTTCACGGTGATCGGACCGGTGCACGCCGGTGCCGTGCGCTTCCGGCGACCGGGGTTGCCTGCGACGATCTCCTGGCTGCGCGGAAAGTCGACCAGGTCTTGAAAGTGGTAGTTCTGCACCGACTCGCCCTCGAAGCCACCGAGTCGATCCTTCACATAGGTCGCATATGAGGGCTTCGACATCTCGCCGTCGTTGATCACACTCACCCCGGCAGCGACCTGCTTGGCCACGATCTCGGTGACGGCCGATTCGATTCGTGCCTCAAGGGCCGACCGGTCGACGGGGATGCCGTCGCCCACGGCCCACATCATGGCGATGAGATCGTCGGGCCTCGGCAGGCTTCCGGTATGCGTGCTCAGGATCGTGCCGGCCATGACTGCTCCTCGTGACAATGACGGGCATGCCTGGCGCAGTGCGGCGCAGGACTTTCCCCGCTTTCGGCGCCACTGTACGCTGAGTGGCGGAGTGTCCGCCCGTCGGACACTCGTCCGGAATCCGTCCGTCATGTGCGCACAGCACCGGACGGACATCTCCACGGCACCGACAGAAGGGATCCCCTGATGAGCAGCACCGCACCGATCGCCCAGCGCCTCCATCACACGGCGTACGTCACCAAGGACCAGGAGGCGACCCGCGCGTTCTACGAGGACGTGCTCGGCTTTCCGCTTCTCGCCACGTGGTCGGAGACCGACGAGCTGTTCGGCGCTCTCCGCGTGTACTGCCACACGTTCTTCGGCCTCGCCGACGGCAGCGCCCTTGCGTTCTTCCAGTTCGCCAACAAGGAAGACCAGGACCTGTTCGATCCGGCGCTGCTGCCGTCGCCGTTCCGTCACATCGCGCTGAAGGTTGATGCAGCGGGCCAGGCTGAGCTCGAACGGCGTCTGAAGGCCGCCAACTGGAAGCCCGAGGGCACCTACGTGCTCGAGCACGGATACTGCCGGTCGCTCTACACCGAGGATCCCAACGGAATGCTGCTCGAGTTCACGGTCGACGTGCCGCACGCAGGTGACATCGCCCAGGCCCGCTCGGCGGATGCTCACGAGACGCTCAAGCGCTGGCTTGCCGGCGACCACACGAGCAACAACACGTACCGCTGAGCGATCTGCCCGCTCGGCCTGATGCCGTGCTGTACGGGTCAGCGCTGCGTCGTGCGGCCTCCGCTGTTCGCCCGTGTCGTCAGCGGCCGAGGTTCCGTGGTCGGCAAGCGCGACAGGTTCGCCCAATCCGCCGAGATGGCCTCGGCTGCGCGGAGCAGCAGCGGAAGATACGTCTTCGTCAGCGTCGCAACCGAGGTCTCTGCTGCATGAACCGTGACATTCATCGCTGCCTGCACCCGTCCGGTTCCGTCGCGGACCGGTGCCGCGATCGAGCGGATGCCGAGCGACAGGCGTTCGTCGCTCATTGCCCAGCCGCGTTCGCGTGTCTCTTTCAGGATCCGATCGAGCTCGCGGCCCGACGGCACTACGCGGGGGATCACGCCGGACCGCGATGGCTGCCGCAGGGCGTGCGCAAGCGCGTCTCGATCGAGGTCGGCGAGGAGCACATGACCCATCGATGTGGCGATGGCAGGGAATCGAGTGCCGATGTGCACCGAGAGCGCGATGATCTTCGCTACCGGCACCCGTGCGGTGTAGACGATGTCGCTGCCATCGAGCTGCGACATCGAGCTCGACTCACCCGTGCGGCGGACCAGTTCGACAAGTCGCGGTCGCGCCAGATCCCACGCGCTCTGCGCTGCGATCGTTGCCGTGCCGAGCTCGAGCACACGCGTCGTCAACGAGTAGACGCCGTCGTCGGAGTGCACGTAGCCCAGCTGCTCGAGCGTCAGCAGCAGACGGCGCGCGGTGGGCCGTGCGAGCTTCGTTCGAGCGGCCACGTCGCTGACAGTGAGCTCCATTGCTGTGGGGCCGAAGCAGGTCAGCACGTCGAGGCCTCGGGCGAGCGCCTCGACGAAGTCGCCCTCGCGCTGCGTTGCCGCAGGCCGGCCGGCTCCTCGCCCGGTGACATTCTTCTGGCGCGGGGCCACCTCGATCATCCTCTCGTGCTGGCATTCGGCGCAATGCCGGGCGTCACCGTACTCTGCGACCATCCCTACGTCCGATCGCACCGAAGGCCGAGCCGATGACTACACCGAATTCTGATCACGAGCAGGCGCGCCGAGGACCCCTCGACGGACTGCTCGTCGCCGATCTCTCACGGGTGCTGGCGGGTCCGTACTGCTCGATGCTGCTCGCCGACCTCGGGGCGACCGTCATCAAGGTGGAGAGCCCGGCGGGTGACGAGACCCGCACGTGGATGCCTCCCGATCGTGAGGGCGTCTCGACGTACTACCTGTCGATCAACCGCAACAAGCAGTCGATCGTGCTCGACTTCGGCGATCCCGACGACGTGGCCCTCGCCCGCGAGTTGCTCCGCCGGGCTGACGTGTGTATCGAGAACTTCAAGGTCGGCGGGCTCGACAAGTTCGGGCTCGGCTACGACGCAGCCCGCGAGCTGAACCCGTCGATCGTCTATCTCTCCATCAGCGGCTTCGGTACCAAGGGCGGTGCAGCGCTCCCGGGATACGACCTCGTGGTGCAGGCGGTGTCGGGCCTGATGAGCCTCACGGGCCCGAGCGACGGACCTGCCTACCGAGCGGGCATTGCCGCATTCGACGTGATGACGGGCCTGCACGGAACGATCGGCGTGCTCGCCGCCCTCCACCACCGGACGCTCACCGGCGAGGGCCAGCACGTCGAGGTGAACCTGCTGTCGTCGGCGATGTCGGGACTCGTCAACCACACAGGCGCCTACACCCTGGCCGGCGTGGTGGCGCACCGGATGGGCAACGAGCATCCGAGCGTCTACCCGTACCAGACGATGCCGACAAAGGACCGCGACGTCATCATCACGGCGGCCAACGACCGTCAGTTCAAGTCGCTGTGCAACGTGCTCGGCATTCCCGAGGTGGCCGACGACGCGCGGTTCGCGCTGAATGCAGACCGCACCGCCAATCGCGAACTCCTGCATCCGATTCTCGTCGAGCGACTGCGGCGGTGGTCTGCTGATGATCTCTTCGTGCAACTCAACGCAGCAGGGGTTCCGTGCGGGCCGATCAACTCGATCGGTGAGGGGGTCGCACTCGCCGAGCAGCTCGGCCTGCAGCCGCGGGCCACCGTCGGCACCGGTGATCGAGCAGTCGATACCGTGCGCAATCCAATCGACTTCAGCGTGTCGAGTCCGCGTTACGACCTTCCCCCACCGTTCCTTGGCGAGCACTCCGACGAGATCCGTCGGTGGCTCTCGACCCCTCAGTAGCCGTCGCACAGCATGGCGGCAGATCGGCAGCGACCATGACCTCCACCCCTTCGTACCGCACAGGCCTCGGGGCATCAGATCTCCACACGATCACCCTGCTCGGCCACGATCTCGCCGGCGAGCTGATGGGCAATGTCGGCTTCGGCGAGCTCTCGTACTGGATGATCACGAAGCGTCGGCCGACCGCCGGCCAGGCCGCGCTGTTCGAGGCCGTGCTGTGCGCGCTCGCCGACCACGGCTTCACGCCGACGGCGATCGCCGCACGGGTCACGCTGCTGAGCGCCCCCGACAGCCTGCAGGGCGCTCTTGCCGCAGGCCTGCTCGGTGGCGGGTCGCGGTTCCTCGGTGTCACTGAGAACTCGGCAGCGTTCCTCTCCTCCACACTTGCCGGGCTTGATCACATCCCCGACGACGACGCTGGCTGGGATGTGATCGCGACCGACGCCGTCAGCCGAGCGAAGCAGGCCGGGACGTTCGTGCCAGGGCTTGGGCATCCCGTGCACAAGGATGGCGACCCTCGAACACCGCGCCTGTTCGATCTCGCCCGCCAGCACGGCGTCTTCGGCCCCCATCTGCAGCTGTTCGAGGCGATCGGCCGAGCGCACCCAGCCGTGCTCAACCGGACGCTTCCGCTGAACGGCGCCGGCGTGTGCGGCGCCGTCCTCGCCGACATCGGGATCCCGC
>JBJOMQ010000152.1:0-6180 GCA_046052275.1 Actinomycetota bacterium
GCGACCGAGATCGGACCCGACACCATCGCATTCACGAGGGTCACAGCCGATCTCGTGAAGCCCGTCGACATCGCCTCGCGTGCAGGCGATCCGACGATCTACGTCGTCGAGCAGGTTGGCACCGTGGTACCCCTCACTGTCAATGCCGCGGGAGAGTCGACGGTCGGAGCACCCGTGCTCGACATCTCCGACCTGGTCTCGACCGGCAACGAGCAGGGGCTCCTCGCTGTCGAGTTCCACCCCTCCGAGCCCTACGCCTACGCCAACTACACCGATCTCGACGGCCACACCCAGGTAGTCGAGTTCGAGATCAATGACACCGGAGGCACAGCGGCCTTCGACCGCGACTCGCGTCGAGTACTGCTCACCGTGCAGCAGCCGTATCCGAACCACAACGGCGGCGACCTCATCTTCGACGCCGACGGAATGCTCCTCGTCGCGCTCGGCGACGGCGGTGCCGGTGGCGATCCCGAACGCGTTGCCCTCGACATGGGATCCATGCTCGGCAAGATCCTTCGGATCGACCCGCGCCCAACTACCGGCGAGCCCTACGGCGTGCCGGTCGACAACCCGTTCATCACCACTCCAGGCGCGCTGCCAGAGATCTGGTCGGCCGGGCTCCGCAATCCCTGGCGCATCGACCTCGACCCGTCCACCGGCGAACTGTGGGTGGCCGATGTCGGCCAAGGCGACTGGGAGGAGGTCACCGTCGTCGATTCAGGCCGGGGCGTGAACTTCGGCTGGAGCGCCTTCGAGGGCTCGCACCCGTTCAACGACGACCAGGACGGGAGCGGGGCCACTCCACCGGCCTTCGAGTACCAGCACGGCGATACCGGATGCTCAGTCAGCGGTGGCGCCGTGCTGCGGCCCGACGGCAGCAGCGGAGACGGGTGGTTCGTGTTCTCCGACTACTGCAGCGGGCGAGTGTGGGCAATGCGCCGCAACGGCGAGCCCATCCGCATCGATGCCAGCGGCGCAGGCGACAGCGGCCTCGGCAATGTCACCGCCGTTCGCCGCGACAGCACCGGCGCGCTCTATGTGCTGCTGATCGACGGCCTGATGCTGCGGCTCAGCGTCGAGCGCCCATGAACATGCGCTTCAACGCGTCGTAGTGCTCGATGCAGTGACCCGCACCGAGCACGACCGCTTCGAGCGGCATCTCCGACATCTTCACCGGCACGCCCGTCTCGGCCACGATGCGCTCGGCAAGGCCGCGCAGCAGTCCGCCGCCGCCCACGAGATACATACCCCGGCTCAGAAAGTCCTGGGCAAGTTCGGCTGGAGCACGGGAGAGGCAGCGCACCACCGAGGCAATGATGCTGCTGACCGGATCCTCGATGGCGAAACGGACCTCCTCGGGCGTGAGCAGCACCGTCCGCGGCAATCCCGTCATCAGATCGCGGCCACGCACTTCGGCCTGCCGATCCTCGTCGACCGGCGACGCCGAGCCGATCGCCATCTTCACCTCTTCGGCAGTGCGCTCGCCGATGGCGATGCCGTGCTCGCGTCGCACGTAGGCCTGGATCGCAGCATCGATGTCGAAGGAGCCGACTCGCACTGCCTCGAGTGTCACGATGCCGCCGAGGCTGATGACAGCGGTCTCGCTGGTACCGCCGCCGATGTCGATCACCATGTTGCCGACCGGCTCTTCGATGGGAAGGTCGGCGCCGATCGCGGCGGCCATCGGCTGCTCGATCAGTTGCGCATCGGCGGCACCTGCCCGACGGGCAGCATCGGTCACGGCGCGTCGCTCGACCTCGGTGATGGCCGACGGCACGCAGATGACCACCTTCGGCCTCGTGAACCGGCTGACGCCGACTCGCTGCAGCAGCAAACGGATCATGCGCTCGGTGATCTCGAAGTCGGTGATGGCACCGCCACGCAATGGGCGGACGGCGACGATGTAGCCGGGCGTGCGGCCGATCATCTGCCAGGCCTCGCGCCCGGTGGCCAGCACCTCGCCCGTCTGGCGGTTCATTGCGATGACCGACGGCTCGTTGAGGACGATGCCGCGTCCCTTCATGTAGACGAGTGTGTTGGCAGTGCCGAGGTCGATCGCGAGGTCGCGGGCCATGGGTCAGCGTCCCTTTCCGTCTGGCCCGTCGTCGAGCGACTTGCGGACGCGGTCGGCCACCTCTCGACGCGCCTCGGGCGAGAGCGCATCGAGGTGCCGGCGGAAGCTTCGCATTCCCGACTCGCTGTGCCTGCGGCGCCGTACAACAGCAACTCCGGCACCGACGACAGCGACTGCAGCAACCACCGCAACTGCCCAGTTCACTGGGGCTCGATTCCCGCGCCAGCGCGGGCGGTCTGCACCGTCGACGGATCGACGGGTGGCAGTGCACCAGTTCCCCAGCCGGATCCGTCCGACCACACTTCGTGCTTCCAGATCGGCGCACTTGCCTTGAGCGCATCGATGGCATATCTGGCCGCCTCGAATGCCTGCGGGCGATGCGGTGAGCCGACGCCCACCACCACGGAACTCTCGCCCACTCCCATGCGGCCCAGTCGGTGCAGCACGGCCACGCGTCCGGTGTCGGGCCAGCGCGTCCGCAGTTCGTCCACGATCGCCTCGAATGCCCGCACGACCTGCTCTTCGTACGCCTCGTAGGTGAGGTGCACTACCCCGTCGCGCATTTCGCCGTGCTCGTCGACAGCGTGATCTCGGACGGTGCCGCTGAAGACGACGACAGCGCCGCAGTCGGGTTGCACGCACCAGTCGTACACGGCTCCGACCGGCAGCGGCTCGTGCGCGATCGCAAGCCACGAACGACCGTCGACGGGAGCCTCCACCCGGTGGAATCTAGCCGCGAGGCCCCGACGCCACTCGCCGCGCGCTCGTCACTAACCTTCGTCGCTCGTGGAGGGGATGCAGTTCGACGACGCCGACGGCGAGGCCGACGGCACCTCCGACCCCGCCCCGGTGCCCCCGCACGAGCGACTCTGGAGGCATCCCAGCGAGGTTGCGGCGCACGCCTGGGCCGCCAGCGAGCCCCCGCTGGTGCTCGGCAGGGGCCTCGCCACGGCCACCGGCGCCATCGCCGTGGTGCTGTCGGTGGTCCTCGCGTTCACCACGCTCTCCACGCACCCCGGGCAGCCGACGGCGGCCATCGCGACCGCCGTTCGATACGCCGCCGCCAGCGTCGACCCCTCTCCCACCCCGCTGGGCGACAGCCCCTCCGAGGTTGCGCCGGACACGGCCGCCCCGCCGGCGACGCCGGTGCCGGCCGCCGCCGATCCCCTGCCGACGTTCCGGGTCCAGTCGGTCGCGACTGCGGGGATCACCGATGTCGCCGCAGCGACCGCGGTGAACCCGGTGGCCATCGCCGTCGGAGACGGTGCACTCATCATCACCACGATCGCCGCAGTCGACGATCGCCGACAGGTGCAGTTGATCGACGCAGCAGGTCATGCGGCCACAGCTCGTGTGCTGTTCGCCGACGAGTCGAGCGGACTGGCAGTGCTCCTCCCAGATGCCACAGCCTCGATCATCGGTGTCGAAGTCGCCGAGTCGGTCGTCGTTGGCGACCTGCTGTCGGTTCCAGGCCGGACGGCCGAGCCGGTCGAGGTCGCGCCACAGGGACTCGAGCCCGGCGACACCATCAACGAGCAGGATCACATGGTGACGGCACTCGACGAACTCCTGTCGGTCTCCGACGAGCCAGCCGAGGGCGAACCGGTGCTGAATCAGGACGGCGAACTCGTCGCCCTCTGCACGCGCGGCACCGACGGACCGATGGTCGTGCTCATCGATCGCATCATCGAGTTGCGACGCGCCCTCGGTGCCCTCCTCCGACCGACGGTCTGGCTCGGCGTGCTGATCGACGACCAGCCCTCGGGCAGCATCACGGTCGCCGCCATCGACCCAGACGGCCCAGCGGCGATGGCCGGCCTCGGTGTCGGCGACATCATCACTGCAGTCGACGGCACTGCGATCGGCAGCTCGGTCGAGCTCGCCGGCGCCCTCGCGCTGCATCACGTCGGCGATGTTGTCGAGATCAGTGTGCAGCGACTCGACGGGACATCGGCACTGATCAGCGTCGAGCTGGCGGCACCGCCGTCGCGGCTGTGACCGCTGCCGACCTCAGCGCACGACCCGCCACAGCCAGCACGATCGCGAGCACTGTGCCCGCCGCAGCGAGCGCGGCCTCCTGACGCCGCTTCGGCGACACCATCGTCCACCACTTCGCCTCAGTGCCCTCGACATATGCCTGCTCGTTGGTGATCGCCGGCCGCCAACCGTCGGCGACAAGACGGTCGTTCGACACCACCCACGGCCACCGCGTGTACGCCACCAGACCGGGCGGGATCGGCCCACGCTCGAGCCGCCAGCGCAGGCCGGTCACCACCTCACGCCACCGCGAGGGCAACTGCAGCCGCGGCGGGCTGCCGGTGAGCGCCCGGAGACGCTCTCCCGGGACGAAGCCATCGGGCGCGGCGTTGCGCACGCCGTCGATCCGTCGCATCGCGCACAGCACCACGGCGTCGGCGAGGTCATCGAGATGCAGGAACTGCGCAGGAGGGTCAGCCTCGCCGAATCGCTCTCCCATACCCGCTGCTAGCGCAGCGGCAAGACCGCTGGCAGCATCGGCTGCCATTGCGACCGCAGGCCGCAGGATCGTCGCGCTGCGAGCGGGAGACTCCTGGCGCCATCTCTCGACGAGCCGCTCGACCTCGACAAGGTGCACGGCGTAGTCGAACTCTGGGCGCAGCACCGCATCCTCGGTGAGCGGCACCGGATTGTTGGGCCACGCGCCGTAGACCATTGCCGACGACACCATGACGATGTGCCGCGCTGTGGCACCGTCGAGCACGGCACCGAGATCACCGAGCGACGCCCGATGCCATGACGCCCTGACCGCCGCATCATGTGCCGTCAGCCAGATCACGACATCGGCGTCCCCGGGAGCGGCGAGGAGTGTCGTTCCGAGGCCGGCGAGCCGCTCGCACACCCGAGCGCCGAGTGCCCCGGCGGCATCGCTCACCCACACCGTCGCGTCGGCCACGCCAGCAACCTAGACGGCCGGACGCCGCCGGGTGATCCCCTCGTAGGCTGACGACATGGCTGATGGCGACAGCAACGTCCCCGATCCGTTCGCCAGCCTGCCGATGTTCGCCGAGATGGCCAAGGCCCTCGCCGGTCAGGGGCCGCTGAACTGGGAGGCGGCCCGCCAGTTCGCCGTCATGGCGGCAAACGGCGGCGCCGGCGAGCCGAACGTCGACCCCATGGCTCGGATGCGCCTTGCCGAGCTGGCCCGGATCGTCGAGATGCACGTCGCCGACGTGTCAGGCGCCGACCCGGCGTTTCCCGAGATCACTGCCGTCACTCGGTCTGCCTGGGCGCTGCGGTCGCTCGACGACTATCGCCCGCTGTTCACCGACATGGCCACCTCGCTCAGCCAGTCCGCTGCCGACACCACCGCCGAGGGCGATCCGATGGCGGCGATGATGGCCGGCATCTCTCGGATGATGGGCCCGTCGATGATGGGCATGGCCATCGGGTCGATGATCGGGCGGCTCGCGGCACGCACCTTCGGCTGCTACGACCTGCCGATTCCGCGCCCCTCCACCGACATTCTCGTCGTCCCTGCAAACGTCGACAGCTTCGCGCAGGCCTGGGAGATCGACGGGGACGAGATGCGCCTGTGGGTCATCGCCCAGGAACTCACGGCCCACTCGCTCTTCTCCGCCGATGCATTTCGCAGCACTGTGGCCGATCTCTTCCGCCGCCATGTCGGTGCCTTCCGGCCCGACCCGTCAGCCATCATGGACCACCTTGCTGCGGCATCCGATGCCGACATGGGCGATCCCATGTCGGCGATGCAGCGCCTTCTCAGCGATCCAGCACTTCTGCTCGGCGCAGTGCAGTCACCAGACCAGGCGGCACTCGCGCCAGCGCTCGATGCGGCTGCAGCCGGCGTGGTCGGCTACGTCGACTATCTGGTCGATGCAGTCGCAGTCAGGGTGATCGGCGGCAACTCGCTCCGAATCGCCGACGCCGTCAGGCGCCGACGCGTGGGCGCGACGCCCGACGACCTCTTCGTCGAGCGGCTGCTCGGCCTCCGCCTCACGATCGACCAGGTACAGCGCGGCAAGGACTTCGTTGCCGGTGTCGTCGACCGGGTCGGCGAGCGTCGTCTCACCGAACTCTTCCGACGCGGCGACGCACTGCCCACGCCG